>CALXRJ010000176.1 GCA_944390615.1 uncultured Clostridia bacterium
TGGCAACAAACTCCTAAAATGCATTTTTCTTCACCTAAGAGTAAATTAAAAAAGGAAATGAGGTCTCATCACGACTATATTGATAGTGATGAGTTTATCAAGTTTTTAGGTTGTTTAAAAAGCTTAGAAAATGATATCGATATTATGATAGAAGCTAAGAAAAAAGACGAAGCAATGTTTCGCCTAATTAGGGAGTTAAAATATAAAACAGAAATAAAGTTTTTAGACGATACTAGTTTTGTGCTATAATAAGTAGCAGGATGTGATAGAATGAATAAAAAAATAGGTGTCTTAGATTCTGGTATAGGAGGAACTACAGTATTAGATAAGATGGTAGAATTACTTCCAAACGAAGAATATGTCTATTACAAAGATACTAAAAATAATCCTTACGGAGAAAAAAGTGAAGAAGAACTTTATAAAATTGTGAAAGGAATCGTTACCTTTTTAATAAATAAAAAGAATTGCAAAATGATTGTTCTAGCATGTAATACCGCAACAACAAAGTGTATGAAAAAACTAAGAAAAGAATTTCCAGATATGTTATTTGTAGGAACAGTACCCGCAGTAAAAGTTGCTTGTGATAATAACTATAAACAT
Source organism: uncultured Clostridia bacterium (assembly GCA_944390615.1). GTDB lineage: Bacteria > Bacillota > Clostridia > TANB77 > CAG-508 > CAG-269. The sequence goes on from CALXRJ010000176.1 coordinate 601, forward strand.
ACTCTAGTACTAGCAACACCCGCAACCATCGACTCCGAAAGAATGGCTGAGTTAGTCAAAGATAATAAGAAAGATGATCAAGAAATGATACTATATCCTTGTCCTGGACTAGCAGATGCAATAGAAAAAGGAAAGAAAGATAAAATAACACAAATATTAAAAGAACTAAAACAAAAGATGCAAGATAAAAAAATAGATTCCATTGTCTTAGGTTGTACTCATTATCCTTTAATTAAAGATCAAATAGAAGAATATTTTCCTAGCATAGATTTACTAGATGGCTCTTTCGGTGTAGCAAAAGAAGTAAAACGTAAGTTAGAAAATCATAATCTTTTAAATCAAACAAATACTTTTAACATAGAATATATCGATTCAGAAGGAATTTAACTTCCTTCTTTTTTTCTTCTTCAGGATGTTGTATAATGATAATAGGGTGATAGGATGAATAATTTATTTTATACACTAGTACGTCCGTTAGTCAAAGGTTTGTTTTTTCTACTATTTCGTCCCAGAATAAAAGGAAAAGAAAATATTCCCAAAGATGAAAATTATATTTTAGCCGGAAATCATACTAAATGGTTAGATCCTGTAATGTTAGTTGCGGTAGTAAAAGATCAAATTCACTTTCTTGCTAAAGATTCACTATTTAAAGGAATCACCAAACCGATTGTAAAGGGTATGGGAGCAATACCAGTAAATAGAAAAATTCACGACCATCAAGCGTTAGAAAACGCAATACTTGCTTTAAAAAAAGGAGCAGTAATAGGAATATTTCCAGAAGGAACCATCAATAGAGAAAAAAAAGAACCAACACTTCCATTTAAAATAGGGGCAGTAAAAATGGCTAATACGACGAATACCAAAATTATACCCTTTGTAATCACAGGTAAATATAAAGTATTTTTATCTGGCATCACAATAGAATTTTTAAAACCAAGAACTATCTCTCCTGATTTAGATTTAGAAAATGAAAAATTAAGAGAAGAAATAAGTAAAAAATTGGAGGAAGAGTATGAATGTAGTCAATCTAATTAGACAAAAGATGATGAAGACACCATGGACAAAGTATTATAAAAAAGAAGATAGAAAAATAAAAATAGAAGATATCTCTATTTATCAAATGTTAGTAAAAAATAATGGCTCAAGAGACAAAAATGTAGCAATTAATTATTACGGTACCCTGATTACATATAAAGAACTTTTTTATAAAATTAATCAAGCAGCGAATGCTTTTCGCAGTCAAGGAATAAGAAGAGGGGACATTGTAACAATTTGTATGCCAAATACCCCGGAAGCTTTAATTGCCTTTTATGCAATTAATAAAATTGGTGCAGTTGCCAATATGATTCATCCACTATCAGGAGAACAAGAAATAAAAAATTATTTAATATCTACCCATAGTGTCATGCTAATTATGATTGATATTTGCTATGAAAAAGTAAAAAATGTAATTAAAGAAACAGACGTATATAAGACTATTGTTACATCAGCAAGTGATTCCATGGGATTTTTATTAACATTTGGATATCAAGTAACACAGGGATACAAAATAAAAAAACCAAAACGTAGTGAAGAATATGTCTATTGGAAAGATTTCATTAGAAAAGGTCTAAATTATCGAGATACCGCAGAAATTACAGTAGGAAAAGATACACCAGCAGTCATATTACATAGTGGTGGAACAACAGGAAATCCCAAAGGTATTGTATTATCTAATGGTAATTTTAATGCATTATCTACCCAGGCAAAAATTGTCTTTAGTGAAGTAGGACCAAAAGATAAGGTTTTAGCAATTATGCCAATATTCCATGGATTTGGTTTAGGTGTATCTATCAACGCTCCTCTAGCCTTAGGTTGTGAAGTAATATTAGTACCACAATTTAATGCCAAAAAATTTGATAAATTATTAGAAAAATATAAACCAAATATTTTATTCGGTGTTCCAACATTATTTGAAGCTTTAATAAATACTAACAATGAACACTTAAACTTAAGCATGGTTAAATATGTAATCAGTGGAGGAGATAGCTTGTCACCAGCCTTAGAAAGAAGAATCAATGTCTTCTTAGCAAATCATAAAGCAAGAATTCAAATATCTCAAGGATATGGAATGACAGAGTCTCTTGCAGCAGTAGCAGTAGCTTTCGGTAAAGCCAATAAACCAGGTAGTATTGGAATACCACTACCAAGTAATTATATAAAAATTGTAAAACCAAGAACACAAGATGAAGTACCATATGGAGAAGATGGAGAAATCTGTATCTCTGGACCAACAGTGATGTTGGGATATTTAGATAATGAAAAAGAAACCAATGAGATGCTACAAATTCACAAAGATGGACTAATCTGGTTACATACTGGTGATATGGGAACAATGGATGAAGACGGAGTAATATTCTATCGTCAAAGAATAAAGAGAATGATTATTTCAAGTGGTTATAATATTTATCCAGCCCATGTAGAACAAGTAATAGAAGAACATCCAGCTGTATTAAAATGTACAGTAGTAGGTATCCCTCATCCATATAAAATAGAAGTACCAAAAGCATATATTGTTTTAAAGAATGGATATAAACCACTATCAGTTAGAAAAAGTATCAGAGAACACTGTAAAAAGAATCTAGCAGCTTACGCTATTCCCTATGAATTTGAATACCGAAAAAGTCTTCCAAAAACATTAATAGGTAAAGTAGACTTTAAAAAACTACAAGAAGAAAATAGTGAACATAGAAAGAGTGTTAGAGATGAAAAATAAAGACAAAATGTATTTTTACCGTTTTCTAAAACCAATACTAGCACCTATCTTTAAATGGTATTATCATCCAACAATTATTGGAAAAGAAAATATTCCTAAAACAGGTCATATTATCATTGTTGCTAATCACAAACATTTATATGATCAGTGTCTAGCAATTATTTCTACCAAAAGACCGATTCATTATATGGCAAAAAAAGAATATTTTGATGGGAAAATGGCTTGGTTTTTCAAACTAGCAGGATGTATTTCTGTAGATAGAAGAAAAAAAGATGAACATGCAACAGATCAAGCATTAGAAGTCTTAGAAAAAGGGTTTGCTTTAGGATTATTTCCAGAAGGAACTAGAAACAAAACGAAAGAACTTTTATTACCATTTAAATTTGGAGCAGTTTCTATGGCAAAGAAAACCAATG
>CALXRJ010000177.1 GCA_944390615.1 uncultured Clostridia bacterium
TATAATGTAGGTTTATCACCTTTATTAAATGGAACAGGATTTATGGTAAAATTTGATATTATAAAAGAAAAAGGATGGGACACAGTAACCCTAACAGAAGACATAGAGTTTTCTTTAAAACAAATCATCAAAGGAAAAAAATTAGGTTGGGCAACTGATGCTATCGTATATGATGAACAACCAGAAAAATTTGCAGCATCGTGGAAACAAAGAAGTAGATGGACAGTAGGGCACATTCAGTGCACCAAAATATATACAAAATCTTTAGCAATGGCAGTAAAAGAAAATAAAACAATCATGAATTTTGATGGTTTATTATATATTTTTGGAAGTATACCAATGTTTGTCATAACAATAGCACTATTAATTTCAAATTTTGCTATTTATTTACTAGATACCATGACAACAGCACAATTAATTATGAATATCATAAGATTTGTTGTGCCTACCTTCTTTTTACCAATATTTACGGCACTACTTACCATGTATTTAGACAAAAAACCGATCAAACCAATGCTTAAATGGACCTTATACTACCCATTATTTATGGGGTCATGGCTTTTAATCAACTTTAAATGTTTATTTAAGCAAGATACTTCTTGGGAAAAAATAGAACATGTACGTAGCATAAAAATTAAAGAAATAGCATAGAACTAATATGAACTAGGTTCTAAAACTTTGCTTTTAGTCCTAGTCCATTTTGTATCATATTAAGTTTTTGGAAAAAGAAAATCACAATTTATAAAATTTTCAAATTAATTTTGAGAGGAAAGGGGGAAGCTTGCTTAGTCATAAACTAAATAAGCTATCAAAATGAAAAAATCAAAAATTATACATTTAAGTATCATTGTATTAGGAATTATCTTTATCTTTATTCCAGCTTTTCATTCCACACTTTGGTTTGATGAAAGCTATACAGTAGGAATTGCCAATAAAGGATTTATGGATATTTGGAAAATTACAGGGAATGATGTCCATCCAGCATTATATTATTGGTTATTACATATTGTATATTTAATATTTGGTTCCAATATCTTAGTATATAGATTATTTTCTGTTTTAGCAATAGCCATTCTTGGCATAATAGGATATACCCATATCAGAAAAGATTTTGGAGAAAAAGTGGGAATTTTATTCTCTTTTTTAACATACTTTTTACCAATCATGAATACTTATGCACAAGAAATAAGAATGTATTCATGGTCTTGTTTAATTGTTACTTTAATGGCAATCTATGCTTATCGATTTTATCAATCCATTTTAAACAAAGATGAGAAAAAAATAAAGAAAAATTTATGTTTATTCGGTTTATTTAGTATATGTTGTTGCTATATTCATTACTATGCGCTTGTAACGACTTGTTTAGTAAATTTAATACTTTTAATTTATCTTATCAAAAACAAAGAAAGTCAGAAAAAAGTATTAAGAAATTTTTTAATATTAGCAGGTATCCAAATTATTTTATATATTCCATGGCTAATCTATTTTGTTGGTCAATTAATGCATGTAGGTGGAGGTTTCTGGATAAAAGTTGGACCAATTAATACAACAGTTGAAGTATTAAGTTTTCAATTTAGAAGACAACTAGATACCGACTTTTCTTTTGATAGCAACACAATCATTTCCTTAATAGCAGCTATACTTATGTATATTTATATAGGCATAAAAATTTATCAATTAAAAAAACAAGGAGAAAATTTAAAACCTGCTATTTTAAGTGGAGGAATCTACTTAGGGGTAATTGGAATTATACTTGTTATATCCATTGTTATGCCACTTTTATATTCCAGATATTTATTAGTTATGACAGGGCTTTATATTTTTGCAATTGCATTTATTTTGGCCAAAGAAAAAAATAAGATCATTACAGGAATCATTTGTGTCGTTGTTTTAGCGTTAGGAATTGTAAGTAATATGCAAAATATACAAATTAATTATGATCCATCTAATAAAGAATTATATGCATACATAAGTGAAGAAATAAAGCCAGATGATATTATCATTTACTCCAATATAGGAAATGGAGGAGTAGTGGCTGCCTATTTTCCAGATAATAAACAATACTTTTTAAATTTTGCTTATTGGGATGTAGAAGAAGCCTATAAAGCTTATGGACCAGGAATGGAAACGGTAACCAATTGGGACTTCTTAGAAAACTATACAGGCAGAATTTGGTTAATAGATTCTGAAAATATGGGGCTTTACAATGATGATTTTCCAAAAGAAAATACAAAAATTTTAAAAGAAACCAAAAGAATTGATACAAAATACCATGATTATATTTATAATGTCATGTTAATTGAAAAATATTAAAAATGGAAGGAATGAAAATGTTTAAAAATATAAAAGTATATGCTTTTGTTGGGCCATCTGGTACCGGAAAAAGTTATAGAGCACAAATGGTAGCTGGGGAAAAAAATGTACATTTTATTATAGATGACGGGCTTTTGATAAAAGATAATCAAGTAGTAGCAGGAGAATCGGCAAAAAAGGCATCCACAAAAATTGAAACAGTAAAAAAAGCTTTATTTTTACATGATAATGAAAAAATAGTCATACAAAGAGCCATAAAAAAATATAATGTAAAACAAATACTAATTTTAGGAACTTCTGATGGAATGGTTGAAAAAATAGCAGAAAATTTAGGGCTTCCTAAAATCTCTGAAACCATTTATATCAATGATGTTGCAACAGAAGAGGAAATGAAAACAGCAAGAAAGATAAGAGTAACAGAAGGAAAACACGTAATTCCAGTTCCTACTTTTGAAATAAAAAAAGATTTTTCTGGCTATTTATTAGATCCACTTCAAATATTTAAATCAAAAGGAAAAGGAGAAAAGCCATATATATCAGAAAAATCAATTATCAGACCTACTTTTAGCTATTTAGGAAAATTTACTATATCAGATTCCGTATTTAGGCAAATAGCAGAATATCAAGCAGAAAGGATGCCGGAAATTTCCAAAGTGTTAAGAACCAGAGTACAAAATAATGGAGAAGGACCTATTATATATATGGAAGTAGCAGTAGTTTATGGTTACAATATTCCAGCATGTTTAAAAACTTTTAAAGCAAAAATAATAAAAGAGGTAGAAAATTTAACAGCAATGAATGTGGTAAAACTAGATGTAATTGCCAAACAAATTATATTTTCTAAAATGGAAGAAAAGTAGGCAAACTTTTTCAAATAGATATTGCTAATTAAAAAAATATGTAATATAATGCCAATATAAAAGTTAAAGGAGGAATAAATATGGCAACTTATATCATAGTAGCATTAATAGCTTATGCAATAGGAAGCATTAATTTTTCAGTAATAATCAGTAGAAAAATGGCAGGATTTGATGTAAGAGAAAAAGGAAGCGGAAATGCAGGAACCACCAATATGCTTCGTTCAGTAGGAAAAAAAGCAGCTTTATTTACTCTTATTTGTGATATTTTAAAAGGAGTAATAGCTATTTTAATCGCTTTTATTGCTGGAAAAATCGCACAAGATGTAGATAGAGTCTTATTAGTACAAATTGCAGGAATATTAGTTGTATTTGGTCATACTTTTCCAATTTTCTTTGAATTTAAAGGAGGAAAAGGAATTGCTACATCACTAGGTGTCTTAATGATGATTAATTGGCAAATCGGTTTAATTTGTTTAGTTTTTGCATTAGTTATTATGGCATTTACAAAAATGGTATCTATGGGTTCTGTAGGAGCTGCAATCCTATTTCCTGTATTGACATTATTCATTAATACAAACTTTATCATAGAAGCAAAAGGCATTCGATATTTTGTATTTAGTGTACTATTAGCAGCTTTTGTAATTTTTAATCATAGAGAAAATATAAAAAGAATTGCCAATGGAACAGAAAATAAATTAAGCTTTAAAAACGCAAAAGATTAAAACCAAAAAGCAAAAGGAGAGAAAAATTTATGAAAAATATTGCAATAATTGGAAGTGGCAGCTGGGGTGTTGCTTTAGCAATTCACTTAGCTAAACTCGGTCATCATATAAAAATTTGGTCATTTTCCAAGGAAGAAGCAGACTTAATCAATCTGGAAAAAAAATGCATGTTTTTACCAAATGTTGTAATTCCAGAAAATGTAGAATGTAAAAATTCATATGAAGAAGTCATAAAAGGAGCAGATTTCATATTACAAGTTACACCATCTAAATTCACAAGAAGTACGGTAAAAGAATACAAACCATATGTTGATGTCAAAAATCAACCGATTATAGTTTGTTCCAAAGGAATAGAAAGAGAAACCGCACTAACTTTAGATGAAGTAATTTCGGAAGAAATACCAAATGTAAGAATTGGAGCTTTATCAGGTCCAAGTCATGCTGAAGAAGTATCGATAGCTATTCCAACGGTTTTAGTAATTGCATCTAAAGATGAAGAACTAAAAAAATTAGTACAAAATACCTTTATGAACGAAAATATGAGAATTTATACATCAGAAGATATAAAAGGTGTTGAACTAGGAGGAGCTTTAAAAAATATCATAGCTTTTTGTTCAGGAGTGGCAGCTGGAATTGGATGTGGAGATAATACATTTGCAGCTTTAATTACAAGAGGATTGGTCGAAATCAGAAAACTAGGGGTAGCACTAGGCGGAGAAAAAGATACCTTTTATGGCTTAAGTGGTTTAGGAGATTTAATTGTAACATGTCTTAGTCAACATTCAAGAAATCGAAAAGCAGGCTTTTTAATTGGTCAAGGAAAAACCATAGAAGAGACGAAAAAAGAAGTCGGTATGACAATTGAATCAATTGACAACATTGAAATAGCTAAAAAATTAAGTGATGCGTTAAATATAGAACTTCCTATTTTAAATACAGTTTATGATATTTTATATCATAACTTAGAACCAAAAAAAGCTCTTGAAATGTTGATGACAAGAGAAAAAAAACAAGAAGACTAATGGTATAAAATTTTAGGATTGATGCATAATATAAAAATAAAGAAAACATACAACCTTGAAAAAGATAGAAAAAATAGAAAGGATGGTAACTATGGAATTTTTGGATAAATTAACCAAAAAAGCAACAGAAACCTATAAAGGAGCAGCAGAAAAAACAGGAAAAATAGCAAAAGAAGCAAAATTAAAAATGAAGATAAATGATAATAAATCTAAAATAAATGATTTATATCAAGAAATAGGAAAAAAAGTTTACCAAAAACACACAGCTGATGAGCAAATATGTATCAAAAAGGATTTAGAAGAAGAATGTGCCAAAATTGATATACTTTCCGCAGAGATAGAAACCTATCATGAAGAAATTTTAAATCTTTCTGATGTAAAAGCATGTATCAATTGTAAAGAAACAATTGACAAAGAAGCAAGATTTTGCCCAAAATGTGGAGCAGAGCAACCTGCTAATGAAGAAAAACAAGAAGTAATGGAAGTAGAAATTGTAAATGAAAAGAAAGAAGAAAATCAATCTACTCCATTAGAAGAAGAAAACAAAGAGGAGCAACAAGAAGAGGATTAAAAATAAGGGTGGATTAGTAAGGATAGCGTTCAAAAAGATATTTTATAATATCATTGGCATTTTGTTCTGATATTTTAACAAAAATATCTTTATCCAAGCTAATCCACATTTTAATATCAAAATGATCAGAATTATCGACAAAAGCGCCAATTATATCAGTAATCTCAATCGGGTTTTCATATTTTTTTTCCCATTTGAAATGATCTTCTATTTCCAAATTGGTATTATAATATTCACTTAAAAATTTATTTAATTCACCTTTTTTTTTACTTTGTAATTTTACAGTAGCAAGCATGCGATTCCTCCAAAAATTGTTTTAAAAAATAAATTCATTATTTATTTAAATAGTATAATTAAATAAATAAAAATTATTCAAAAATTTTGTGAGGAGATTTGGCAAACTTCACAAAAATACTAGAAAATATTTCGAAAGTATGTTATAATTTAAAATTAGAGTAAATTGATTAGTCGCTGGCAAAACGCGAAAGGGTTTGCGAGAGGAAAGTCCGGGCTCCATAGAGCAAAGATGCTAGATAACGTCTAGTGAGGGTAACCTTAAGGAAAGTGCAACAGAAAATAACCGCCCTTTAGGAAGTTTTAAGAAATAAAAAATGCAAAAGGGTAAGGGTGAAAAGGCGAGGTAAGAGCTCACCGGCTGCTAGGTGACTAGTGGTGTCTGTGTAAACCCCATCTGGAGCAACACCTAAGATGGACAGTAACACTTGCTCGGTGGTCCAGAATTGCGTGGCTTGAGCTATATAGCAATATATAGCCTAGATAAATGACTAATTTAAATGACAGAACCCGGCTTACAGATTTACTTTTTCATGTATTAAATTCAAAAAAATGGAAAGAATAATATTAATAGCTGAGAAAAGAGGCGATAATATTGTTCTTTTTTTATATCATTTTTATCATATTATTTATTTTAAGTATAGTAACAAGCTTTACAACAATTCAAATACATATACAAAATTTCAGATTTTCAACTGATAAAAAAGATGGAAAATTTTTAAACAAAAATTATAAAATAATCGTGAAACTATATCTGTTTGAAAAAATAAAATTTTTACAATTCAATCTAACCCAAAGAAAAATAGAGAGAAAAGAGATGCAAGAAAAAATAAGTCAAATAGAACAAAAAATGATGGTAGATAAAAACAACTTTGATATAAAGTTACTAAAAGAGTTAAAACATTTAAATTTAAAATTAAAAAAGATTCATTTAAAAGTAGATATAGGATTAGAAGATGCAGCGGCAGGAGCTATTAGTGTGGGAATTGCATCTGGTTTTATCGCCATTCTTTTTGGAAAATTTATGGATAAAAAGAGTGAAATTTTTTGGAAGGTAATACCAATTTATCAAAATAGAAATTTATGCAATGTAAATTTGGATTGTATATTTAGTTTGAAATTGATACATATTATTTATACAATATATGTTTTAAGAAAGAAAGGAGTAAAAAATAATGGAACATCCAATAGAAGGACTTATGCTTACAGCCATGAATAGCATAAAAGAAATGGTAGATGTCAATACCATTATAGGGGAACCTATACAAGCATCCAATAATACAGTTATTATTCCAATATCTAAGGTTTCATTTGGTTTTGCAGCAGGTGGTAGTGAATTTAAAGGAGAAACGATAGATGAATATAATAAAAAAGATAAAGATGAGCAAATACAGTATAGGTTGCCATTTGGAGGAGGTGCTGGGGCAGGCGTTTCAATCAACCCAATTGCATTTTTAGTAGTACAATCCAATCTGGTAAAACTTTTGCCAGTAGATCATGCCAATACATTAGACAAAATATTAGATTATATGCCAGATTTAATGGAAAAAGTAAATTGCATGATGAATAAATGTATACAAAATAAAAAAGATTTAGGGGATAAAATTATAAACAATATGAGGAAAAAATGTGAAGAAAAAAGCAAAACATCAAGTGAAAAAGACAATGATGTGCAAGTGGAAAAAATACGAGAAGAAATAAAAATAGAAAAAAAGGATGAGCAAGAATAAATTATTATTCTTGCTCAAAATAAACACAATTACAGGGAGAAGTTGCTATGGTCTTAGAAGAAATAACTTCTTCATAGGTACATTCTCCATTTTTTTGATATTTACAATTTTCTGTGCAAGCTATCATGAAAATAACCTCCCCTATTGATGTTAGTATTTGTAAAAAAAACATAAATATACATAAAAAAGTATTTTAGGGATAAGAGAACTTAATGCCCCAGTTTTCGATAGGAACAAAATTGAGAAATAGAGCATTGTTCACACAAAGGATTTTTTGCTTTGCAAGTATATCGCCCGATGCCAAATGAATAAATGATTTACATCTTTATAATCCTCTTCATCAATTTGTTTTAGTAAATCTTGTTCAATTTTACCAGGATCTTTTTCAGAAGAGAGACCAATTCTATTAGAAATACGTTTGCAATGGGTATCGACAGCAATACCGTTTAGCAATACCAAAAACTTCTAGCATAATGACATTAGCACTTTTTCTACCAACTCCGGCAAGTTTCATTAAACTTTCCATATCTTGAGGCACTTGTCCATTAAAATCATCTAATATTTGTCTAGCACATTTTTGAATATTTTTTGCTTTATTTTTATAAAAGCCACAAGGATGAATGAAATTTTCAAGTTCAACTAAATCGATATTAGCAAAATCTTCAATGGTTTTACACCTTTGAAAAAGAGCAGGCGTTGTTAAATTAACTCTTTCGTCTGTACATTGAGCAGATAAACAAACAGCAACCACTAATTCAAACGGCGTTTTAAAATCTAAGCTACATTTAGCATCTGGATAGGTTTGTTTTAAAATATGGATTAATTCTTTCACATCTTTTTTTGTCATATTTGCTTCCTCCCAAAATATTATATAAGCAATAAGCGATTTTGTCAAAAGGTAACAATAATCTACAAAAAGCATATAATAATAGTAAAAGAATTGGAGGTAATTATGAAAGGTTTTTTAAAAAAGACTTTAGGTGTATGTTTTATAGGATTGGGTTTGGGAATATTAATGGTATTATTACTTCCAATAACTGGGTGGTTAATTATAATTGGTCTAGCAGTAATAGCAATAGGCTTTATATGGCTAGCATGTTAAAAGGGAGGTACATAACTATGACAATTGTAGTAAAGAAAGTTCCAAAAGCTTTAAGAGGTATTGTAAAATTTTTATTTAGAATAAAAGATTAAAAATATAGGAGGAGTCTTAAACTTACAAGGCATCCTCCATATTTTTTTATAAAATAGTTGACGAAAGTAAAAAAAAATGGTATAAATATAGAGTAAAGATTTATGGCCCCTTGGTCAAGAGGTTAAGACGTGGCCCTCTCAAGGCCAAAGCATGGGTTCGATTCCCGTAGGAAAAAAAAAAAAAAAATAACACTAGAGTAGAAAGGGAAAGCCTATTCTACTTTATTTGTTTCATAAGGAGGAAAATGCTCTTATCGAGAGCAAACAAAAAATGGATGAAGAAAATAAAAAAAGAATCAGAAAAAAAGTATTTGAAAATATTATCATAGCAATCGCTATTATGCTATATTTTATCTTAATTAATTTTTCCTATCTAAGAATAGAAGAAGAAATCCTATTAAATGGCTTAAAAATAGCAAGTTTAGTGGTTTTGTTTTTCAGTATAGGAATATTTGAAGTAGCCTATCATAAAGATAGTGGAAAACTAGCCATAAATGGAATTGAAATTTTAGTACTTGCATTTCATACACAAACCATTTGGCATGTAATCAATAAAATGAATATTCCCTTTGAAAAATACATTGTATATTCGACCTATGTATTTGCTATCTATTATATATTAAAATCAATCATCATCTATACCAATGAAAAAAGGAAATACCTAAAAAGTCTAAGTGATATACATGAAATCGTAAGCAAAGAACCAATAAAAAAAGAAGCAAAAAAGAGAGAAAACAAAGAAAATGCATAAAAATAGAGGAATTTTACTGGACTTTAAGAAAAAAATGTGATACAATAAATTCAATTTTAAAAGTTGGAGGAATAGATTATGAAGTTAGTAAATATTGGTTTTGGAAATACTGTTGCAGCAGACAAAATAGTTGCTATTGTGAGCCCTGATTCAGCTCCCATAAAAAGAATGGTACAAGAAGCAAAAGATAATGGTACAGCAATAGATGCAACATTTGGAAGAAAAACAAGAGCAGTTCTTATTATGGACTCTGACCATATTGTATTATCAGCTGTACAAGCAGAAACAGTAGCAGGAAGAATTGATAAAGATATACCGGTAGAATAAAAACAACAAATTTTTTAGAAAAAGAAAATAAAAAAATATAAGCCAATACCCTTAACCAAAAGGGAAGAAAGGAAGGATATTTTTATGATCGTAAAACCAACTGTAAATGAACTTTTAAAATATGCTGAAAATAGGTTTGCATTAGTAATTGCAACCTCCAAAAGAGCAAGGCAAATTGCAAATGGAGATAAAGTATTAACTGATGTAAAGGAGGAATCTCCTGTAACTTTAGCTGCCAATGAAATTAGCGAAGGGAAAATCAAAATTTACGAAGCTGAAGAAAATCAAGAAGAAAAAGAAGATGTAAGTAATGAATAAAATCTACATTTTTGAAATAAATAAAAAGACTCATAAAGGGGAGTAAAAAATGAAAAGAAAAGATGTTATATCTATTACAGGAGATCTAGCCAGTGGACAAAGTACCGTATCCAAAATGTTAGCAGAAGATTTGAATTACCATTTATATAGAAATGGTACCTATTTTAGAAGTTTAGCTATTGAAAAGGGAATGTCTGTTACAGAATTTGGAGAATATGTAGAAAATCATCCAGATATTGACAAACAGATAGAAAAAAGTGCTACAGAATATGCAAGTACCCATCAGAACATAGTAATTGATGCAAAAATGGGGTGGTATGCTGTGCCAGAATCCTTTAAAGTATATTTAAAAGTTGATCTTGATATTGCAGCTAAAAGAGCATTTGCAGATCCAAACAGAAAGAGATCAGAAGACTTGCCAACCTTACAAGCACAAAAAGAAGACATGATACGAAGAACCAAAAACGATTTATCAAGATATTTTAGATTATACCATGTTCATAGAGATGACATGTCAAACTATGACTTAGTACTAGATACAAGCAATTTAACGCCAAAAGAAGTATTAAAAAAAATAAAAGAAGAATATGAAAAATGGAAACAAGATTAAATCAATTAAAAAAATGTAAAATTTGTCCGCACAAATGTGGGATTGATAGAACAAATAATCAAATAGGAAGATGTAAATCAAAAGATACTGTAAAAGTAGCCATGGCATCAGTGCATCATTTTGAAGAACCCTGTATTAGTGGAAAAAATGGCTCTGGGACAGTATTTTTTTCTAATTGTAATTTAGCATGTAGATACTGTCAAAACTACAAAATTAGCCAATTAGGCTATGGAAAAGAAATTACCATAGAAAGATTAGCTGAAATCTTTTTGGAAGAACAAGACAATAAAGTTCATAACATTAATTTAGTAACACCAACCAGTTATGTGATTCAAATTATAGAAGCTATTAAAATAGCTAGAAAAAATGGATTAACCATACCAATTGTCTATAATACCAATGGATATGAAAATGTAGAAACCATAAAATTACTAAACCATTATATTGACATATATTTACCAGATTTAAAATATGCAGATAATCATTTAGCAAAAACATACTCCAAAATTGATAACTATTTTGAAATTGCTACAACAGCCATAAAAGAAATGTATCATCAAGTTGGAAAAATCGAAATAGATGAAAAAGGCATGCTAAAAAAAGGGGTCATGATAAGGCATTTAATCCTTCCCAATCACACAGAAAATACGAAAAAAGTATTAAATTGGATTAACCAAAATCTACCAAAAGATATATACATAAGTATCATGGCGCAATATTTTCCTACTTATCAAGCAAAGAAAATAGAAGAATTGAACAGAAAAATAACCCCAAAAGAGTATAAAATGATAGAAGATTATTTATTTTCCTTAGATTTAGAGAATGGATACCTACAAGAACTAGGCACAGAAGAAGAAAATTATGTCCCAATTTGGAAAATAAATGTATAAATGTAATAAAAATGTAATAATTGTGTAATCAAAAAGTAATAATAAAAATTGGCAATAACTATTGATTAATTTGTATTTTTGTAGTATAAAAAGAATAGAGTATTTTTATAAAATACAAAGGAGGAGAAAAATGGCAGATTTAAAGGATAATCAAAATGGAGTTTTTGGAGGAGTAGAATTTGAAGGAAATAGCAGTAATAATAACAATCAAGAAAATACTTCTTATTTTGAAGATACCATTCCAAAAGAAAATTCAACCAATGTATTTGGAAGTTTTAATACAAACAAACCAGCATTTGGTAATGAAACAGTAGATAATTCTTCAATATTTCAACCAATTGGAAGAGAAAAAGCAATAACCAAACAAGGATTGTGGACTAAAATAAAAGCATTTTTATTCCAAGAAATAGATTTGACAGCACCAATTAAAGTTGAATTAACTCCATATCAACAAAAAGTTGAAGATGAAATTAACGATTTTTTACATCAAGAAGTATCTTTTAAAGGAATAGTAAACTTTTTTAAAGGAAAAAAATAAAAACACATACACTGGTATGTGTTTTTATTTTTTCTATTTTTTCCACTATACTTAAAAATACAATGTATAAATTTTTCCTTATTTGTCATAATAAGATTATAAAACAATTTTTAAGGAGGAAAAATAAATGAAAGCAACAGGAGTTGTAAGAAGAATAGATGATTTAGGAAGAGTTGTTATTCCAAAAGAAATTAGAAAAACTTTAAGAATAAAAGAAGGAGATCCACTTGAAATTTTTACAGATAGAGAAGGGGGCGTTATATTAAAAAAATATTCACCAATCGGAGAACTTACAGAATTTGCAGCAGGGTATGCAGAAAAAATATCAAAAACCACAGGACATATTGCTTTTATAACAGATAAAGATACAGTAATTGCAGTTTCTGGAGGTCCTAAAAAAGAATATTTAGAGCAAAATGTAAGTGATGAATTAGAACAATTAATGGAAGACAAAGAAGTATATACAAGCAAGGAAAATAGTGATATTGCAATGCCAATTACCAAAAACGAAAAAGACAACAAAAAAACCAATGCCCAGGTTGTTTATCCTATCATTTCTAACGGAGATACGATAGGAACCGTAATACTTCTTTCAAAAGAAGCCAATACAAAAATGAATGATGTGGAAAAGAAACTAGCACAATCTGCTGCTACTTTTTTAGGAAGTCAAATGGAAATATAAGCAATGAGAAAAAGATGCATAATGATAAATGGTAAAAAATGGATAAAGACAGGAGAATGCTCCTGCCTTTTTATCATTGATTGAAATTATTTTTCTAAACAATAATAAATTTTTTTACCTTTTTTCAAAATGGTATGTTCAGTTTCAAAATCTTTATCAGAAAGAATATAACCAATATCACTAATTTTATTATCATTTAAGCTAATAGCACCTTGTGAAATTAAAGTTTTGGCTTGTGATTTGGAACTACAAATACCACATGTTACAATAGCTTCTACAAGACTACAATTAGGATTAGCTAATTGAACCCTAGGCATATGTTCAATAGAGCCTGTACCTTCAAATAGACCCTTTGCAGCTTCTTCTGCTTTTTTGTCTTCTTCTTCGCCATGAATAAGTTCTGTAATCTCATAAGCCATGATTTTTTTTGCTTCATTAATATTTTCATCTTTTAAAGCGGCTAAACGATTTACTTCTTCCATGGGAAGAAAAGTGAGCATACATGCAACAGTGTAAACACTGCTATCTTCAATGTTTCTCCAATATTGATAAAAATCATAAGGAGAGGTCTTATTGGCATCAAGCCATAAAGCACCTTTTTCTGTTTTTCCCATTTTTTTGCCTTCTTTTGTCGTAAGAAGCTTAAAAGTTAAACCAAAAGAATCATCATGACCAATTTTTCGGATTAGCTCAACACCGCCAATTATATTAGACCATTGATCATTACCACCAATTTGAAGTTTACATCCATAGGTTTCATACAAATGTAAAAAATCATAAGATTGCATAAGCATATAACCCATTTCAAAAAAAGTAAGTCCTGCTTCCATTCTATTTTTATAACATTCAGCAGCAAGCATTTTATTAATGGTAAATTTACTTCCAATTTCTCGCATAAAATCGATATATTTTAAATCACATAACCAATCGGCATTATTTACAATAATAGCTGCATTTTCACCTTCAAAACTAACAAATTTTTCAATTTTTTTTTTAATACAGGCTACATTATGTTCGATGGTTTCTTTAGTTAGCATTTTTCTCATATCGGTTTTTCCAGAAGGATCTCCAATAATTGCGGTTCCTCCTCCCATCAAGATAATTGGCTTATGTCCACATTTTTGCATATGACTGGCAACCATTAAAGAAACAAAATGACCAACATGTAGACTGTCAGCAGTAGGGTCAATTCCGATATAAAAGGGAACACATTGCTTCGTAAAAAGTTCTTTCATTTGTTCAGGATGAGTCATTTGTTCAATATAATTTCGTTCTTGTAAAATAGCAAATACATTTTGCATCTATATCATTCCTTTCCTAATTTTAAATTTATTACCTCATTAGTTTTTATGAAAAAATGTGGTACCACTTAAAGGTACCACATTCAAATTATTTAAATAATTTTTTATATCCTTCAAGTCCATCATAATTTAAGAAACGGTTTAAATTTTTTTCAGAAATTCCAGTAGAAATGGAAACTTGACTTAATGATTGTAATTCAACACCGTTTTGTTCAACAAAGTTTTTAAAGGTAGATAATTCCATGTTATCTTTATCAGTACATTTTGGGCAAACATAACCTCCGTTTGTATAAAAAGCGCCACAGCGAGAACATCTGACTACTTCCATAATAATTCCTCCTATATTCTTTTTTGTTAGTATGTTTCTTTTGGAAGCATTTTATCATAGTTTGTAAGAAAAAGAAATATATTTTTGAAAAAAAGTTAAAAAAACTAAAAAACTCTTCAAAAACTCTTGACATGAGGCAAAAAACGTTATATACTATTTCAGTATGAATTTTAGCGTTGAAGTCGAATGTGGCTACACTTCTAGCAAAGTGGAGGGAACTTCGATGGAGTATGTCATGGCATAGACCAGGCGGTAAGTTAAGACATGATTTGAAGTAATTCAAATTAGGTGTCTTATGCAGAAAATCAAATAATTCTGTATTTTAATAAAGCACTTATCCCCAAAATCTTCATGCAAATTTTGGGATTTTATATTGGAAAACAACAAAACACCAGGGTGCGTTATAACTTGCCAAGCTAAAGAAAATACAAAAAATATTTTAAGGAGGGAATTTTAGAATGGCAAATCAAGTTGTTACGAGTGAAAAAATCAGAATAAGGGTAAAAGCTTATGAATCTCAAATTTTAGAACAGTCTGCTGCAAAGATAGTAGAAACTGCTAAAAAGACAGGAGCAAAAGTTTCAGGACCTATTCCACTACCAACGAAAAAAGAAGTTGTAACCGTTATACGTTCTCCACATAAACATAAAGATTCAAGAGAACAATTTGAAATGAGAACACATAAAAGAGTAATTGACATTCTTTATCCAACACAAAAAACTGTTGATTCATTAATGAAATTAGAATTACCAGCTGGTGTTGATATAGAAATCAAGCTATAAAAATAGCAAATACAAGTAAGCATAACTTGTAAAATGATAAAAAATCTGCAAATCAAAATTTGCAAACAAGAATAAAAACCAATGCTGGCAAAAATGTCAGCCAATAGGAGGAAAGAAAAAATGAAAAAAGGATTAATCGGAAAAAAAATAGGAATGACCCAAATCTTTGATGAAAAAGGATTAGTTATTCCAGTAACAGTAATCGAAGCTGGTCCTTGTGTAGTTGCACAAATCAAAACAGCTGACAAAGAAGGCTATAATGCAATACAATTAGGATTTGGCGAAGTTAAAACCAAACACAAAAACAAACCAGAAATGGGACATTTTGAAAAATCTAAATTAGAAGCAAAAAAACATTTAAGAGAATTTAGATTAGACGACATCTCTTCTTATAAAATAGGAGATGAAGTAAAAGCAGATATCTTTACTGTTGGAGAAAAAGTAGATATCCAAGGAATATCAAAAGGAAAAGGATTCCAAGGAGTTATCAAAAGACATGGTCAATCTAGAGGACCTATGGGACATGGATCTATGTATCATAGAAGACCAGGATCTATGGGACCAACCTCTACACCAGGTAGAGTATTTAAAGGTAAAAAATTGCCAGGACATATGGGAAGAGTTACAGTTACCATTCAAAACTTAGACGTAGTAGCTGTTGATATGGACAAAAATGTAATTTTAGTAAAAGGAAGCGTACCTGGAGCAAAAGGTGCTATCTTAAAAATAAAATCAGCTATTAAGGCTATAGATTAAGAAAGGAGGAATTAAGGTCATGCCAAAAGTAGACGTATATGATATAAATGGTAAAAAGGTTAGTGATGTAGAATTAAACGAAAAAGTATTTGGAATTGAACCAAATGAGACAATCGTACATAGTGTATTAATCAATTATTTAGCTAACCAAAGACAAGGTACACAAAGTACCAAAACAAGAGCAGAAGTTCGTGGTGGTGGAAGAAAACCAAAGAAAAAAAAAGGAACAGGACGT
>CALXRJ010000178.1 GCA_944390615.1 uncultured Clostridia bacterium
ATTGGTTTTCTCTATTTTAAAACCAATATAGAAGATAGTGAAGAATTTGCAGATGTATTAAATTTTAATTACAAATTTAGAGACATCAATCAAGAAGGCAACCAATTAAAAAATTATGAAAATATAAAAGTACAAGCAGATATTTTTGAAAATATAGAAGAAATACAAGATTTTATACGTAATATTACAGGCTCCAATATAGATGCCTTAAAGCTAAATTTAGAGATAGAAAGATTTTATACATACTCATACACTTGTATCAAACAAGATGCTTGGAATGTAAGTACACCTTTTCAAAACATAAAAAACGAATTCTTAAAATATATCAACATACTTTCCAATGACAGTAATACCAATTCCGTTATAAACGAAAATTCTAAAATACTGGCTATTTCCAAATATGCGAAAGTTGGCATTTCAAAGGCGGGAGTAAACTTATTAAGTTCCGACTGTGATATCAACAATTACACTGTTTTGCAAGTATTATTTGAAAATCAATATTTTTATACCTATATACTTTCTTTATATTTAAAAATCTATTTAAAAAAGCTAAATTATGAATTTAAAGAAGGAAAAAATATAGAAGAAACCAGAAAAAAATTTATTGACTTTACCAAAAAACTATGGCTTCCAGAAATAACAGATGATGATCTTGGTAGCCTTTACTATAGTTATATAAAAGATGTTTTAGAAATTGAGAAATTATATAATGAAGTAAAAAATAAATACAATATCTTATATAGTGAACTAAATATTGAAAAAAATGAAAAAATGTCTAAATTTATCATATTAGTGTTAATTTTTACACTATTATTAAATATCATTAATTTTATACTTTATTTAAAATAAGAGATAAAAAATAAAGGAAGGAACAAAAACATGAAAGTAAAATGTGGAGTAGATATGATTGAGATTTCACGAATACAAGATAGTATTGAAAGTTTAGGAGATCGTTTTTTAAGCAAAGTTTATACCAAAAAAGAAATTGCATATTGTGAAAGTAAAGGAAAAACCAAGTATGAACATTATGCTGCTAGATTTGCTGTAAAAGAAGCAGCTTTTAAGGCAGTATCAGAACAAGTAAAAGATAAATATTCCATTTCCTGGAAAGATATCGAAACAATCAATGACGAAAACGGAAGACCAAGAACAGAAATATTATTTTTGAAAGATAGTAAAATTGAAAATGTTGATGTAAGTATATCACATTGCCAAGATTATGCCATTGCCAATGTAACGGTATTATTTAAATAAAAGCTTTTTATAATACAAAGAGATTTTTTAAACTTTTTTGCTAGAATAGAAAACTTTTATACCAAATAAAAGAAAGGATTTTTAGCATGGAATTTTTTGACACACATATGCATTTAGATGATAATAAATTTGACTTAGATAGAGAAGAAGTAATAGAAAAAATCTGGTCAGCAGGAGTAACCAAATGTATTAATATGGGATGTAATGTAAAATCTTCTCAAAAGGCTATTGCAATAGCCCAAAAACATGATTTTATCTATGCAGCATGTGGACTTCACCCAGAAGATATTCCACAAACAGAGGAAGAATTGTGGAAAACCATTGCTAAAATCAAAGAATTGGTACTTCAAAATAAAAAAGTCGTAGCAATTGGAGAAATTGGATTAGATTATTATTGGAGACAAGATAACAAAGAATTGCAAAAAACAGCATTTGAAAAACAAATTGAATTAGCCAATCAATTAAATTTACCAATCTCAATCCATACACGAGATTCCATAGATGATACCATTGCCATCTTAAGAAAAATGCCAATAAAAAAATCAGGGGTTTTACATTGTTGCCCTTTTAATCCAGAACTTGTAAAACAAGGGTTAAAGGCAGGTTTATATATAGGATTTGGTGGAACTACTACTTTCAAAAATTCTAAAAATGCCCCTAAAATAGTAGAAATGGTACCACTTGAAAAAATACTGATAGAAACAGATGCTCCTTATTTGGCACCAGAACCAGTACGAGGAACCAGAAATGATTCATCTAACTTAAAATATGTGGTTCAAAAATTAGCAGAATTTAAAAATTTAGAACCAGAACAGATGGCAAAAATAACTTATGAAAATGCTGAGAAGTTATTTTTGGGGACAGAAGAAAAAAATATTTTTTTATAGTAAAGAAAGAAGTAAAGGAGATGAAAAGAATGCTTGAAGTAAAAAGAGACGATTTTGACGAAAGTTTAGAAGATATTGCAAATAGCATTAATGGAATATTAAACAAAACCGGAAAAGGTTTTGAAACGGTTGAAAACGAAGCTAAAGAAGAAAACAAGAAAAAATAGAAGAAAGGAGCATTTTTATGTTAAAAGAAAAATTAATGCAAGATTTAAAAGATGCCATGAAAGAAAAAGATACCATAAAAAAAGATACCGTTCAAATGGTAAGAGCATCTATTTTACAAATAGAAAAAGACAAAGGAATACAAGTAGATGACAATAAAATAATAGAAATGATTGCCAAAGAAGTAAAAGGAAAAAAAGATGCTTTAGTAGATTTTGAAAAAGGTGGAAGGCAAGATTTAGTAGACCAAACCAATCAAGAAATTGCTATTTTAAGCGAATATTTACCAAAACAACTAACAAAAGAGGAAATTCGTACCAAGGTACAAGAAATTATACAAGAATTAGGGGCTACTTCGATGAAAGATATGGGCCCAGTTATGAAAGAAGCGAAAGCTAAAATAGGAGCAGCATCTGATGGAAGAACCATTAATGAAGTAGTAAAAGAGTTATTGGCATAAAATAGATAAAAGGAGAATAAGGTCTAATAGAGAGGTGAAAAGATGGAACTATTAAAAACAACTCTATTAGGCTTATTTTTTGGTACTTTTGGAACAACCATTCGGAGGTATCATGGGATGTTTTTTAGATCAAGTATCTAACAAGTTTTTAAGCTTTATTTTATCCTTTGCATCTGGTCTTATGATGGCAGTTATTTGTTTTGACTTAATTCCAGAAGCAATGGGTTTAGCTAGTATATTTACCATTATGATTGGAATTTGCTTTGGAATTATTGCTATGATTTTTTGCGATTTATTGGTTGAAACAAAATTTAGTCAAAAGAAGAATGTAACAGCAAATAATTTATTAAAGACAGGAATTATTGTAAGTATTGGACTTGCGATTCATAACTTTCCAGAGGGGCTAGCCATTGGTTCTGGATGGGAAGCATCTACTGAACTCGGAATAGGGTTAGCCATTGCTATTTGCTTACATGATAAACCAGAAGGTAGCTTCCAAAGTAGACAGAGGTTAAATTTTCTATTTGAAAATAAAAATTAAAAGCAAAAAATACTTGAGAAATGATTTGAAGATGTGTGCCTTTGAGCGAAGCGAGAAAGGAATGGAATTTAATATGGAAAAAATAGAATTTGTAGGAATAATAAACGATTTCTTTAATACAGAAATAGAAACAGAAGAAAGTATAGCAATACCAGAAAATGCACATTTTATGGAAAATGAAAATTGGATTGATATGTCTAATCCATTGAATTGGGCTATAGTTGGAGTTCCTATTTTTATCATTATACTAATTATAATGTTATTTAAACAAAGAAAAAATGGAATGCTTAGTAAAGATATAAAAAATGAATATGTTGAGAAAAATAAAATAACTGATAAAAGAAAGATATTATTAATTGCATTAAAAAGATTTTTATTAACAGTGCTTATATTTACTTTGGCATTTTGCTTAATTATTCCTATTCATGAATTACTACATTGCATAGCAGGAGCATTAGTTGGATTAAATATGAAATTTGGCTTTGATTTACAGGCATTTATTGCTTTTGCCTATACAGAAGATTCGTTAACTAAAGGTCAATTTCTTATTATGTCATTAACTCCACTTATAATTTTAGGAATAATTCCTTTAATAATACTATTTATTAAATATTCTAAAGAAAAAAATATGGATTACATCAAAGGCCTTAAATATTGGATTTTAACCTGCTTTATTGGAGTAATTATTATATCTTGCAGTCCTGATATTATACAAAGTTTTAATTTTATAAAGAATATACCCAATAATGCTATTATAGAGGAAGATTATTGGTATATACCAAATGAATAGTACTGACAGCTTACAAGTTATATATAAATAAAAACGTTTAAAATAAATTATGATAAAAATATATTTTGGAAGGATATGTAAATAAAAATACATATCTTTTTTGTATTTATAGAAATTAGGGTAGAATTTTTGAGAGAAAAGCAAAGTATATATTATAGAGGATTCTGTATGCTTATATTTAGAATAATCAAATTTTTAACACATATAAATTAAATAAACATTACTTAATAATAGGAGAAAATATGAACCAATCATTTAAAATAAATATATATTTTGATGAAAAAGGCGAGAATTTAGAAAACTTGATAGAACATTTGATAATGAATATATTGGAGAAAAATATATGTAGATAGTTAAAGATGAATTGTGCAAATAAATTGAACTATTATAATAAATCAAAAATTTTCATTACTTGAGCATTTGAATTCGCTTCCAAATTGGATATAATAAAAATGAATTCAAATTATTATCTCAAGCATGGAAAGGAGGTAAAATGCTTGAGCAGATAGAAAAAACAATATATAAAGTAGCCATTTATATAAGATTATCAAAAGAAGATGTGGATAGAGGTTATGATGAAAGCGAAAGTATCAAAAATCAAAGAACATTGCTAACAAAATATGTAGAAAATCTAGGATGGAACTATGAATTGATAGACATATATATTGACCAAGGTTTTACGGGAACAAACTTTAATAGACCAGGTTTTCAAAGAATGATACAAGACATAAAACATGAAAAAATAAATATGGTCATAACAAAAGACTTATCTCGTTTAGGTCGTGATTATATAGAAACAGGAGAATATATAGAAAAATGGTTCCCAGAAAAAAATGTTAGATATGTTTCTGTAACTGATGGCATAGATACTTTTGCAAACAACAATGGAAATAATGATATTGCACCTTTTAAATCCATATTAAATGATATGTATTCAAAAGATTTATCAAAAAAAATTAGGACAGCCTTACATACCATGCAAAAAGAAGGAAAATGGGTAGGTGGAAAAATTGCACTAGGATATATGAAAGCTCAAAATGACAAAAACAAATTAATCATTTGTGAGCCAGAAGCGAAAATTGTAAAGAAAATTTTTAATATGGCAATTTCACGGAAAATCAATTAGTGAGATAAGAGATTACTTAAATAATAATCATATACCTACGGCAAGTCAGATTAGATATCATAAAGCAATATTTTGGGAGAATAAAACGATAAAAAATATTCTAAAAAATGAAATATATTGTGGCACTACAGTACAAAATAAAAGGAGTAGGATAAGCTATAAAAACAGAAAATTAAGACCAAATCCAAAAGAACAATGGAATATTGTCAAAAATACCCATGA
>CALXRJ010000179.1 GCA_944390615.1 uncultured Clostridia bacterium
GTTCTATTATTATGCAGATGATAATCTATACGATAACAATTAATATAGGACTTGGCATATTTAACTTAATTCCACTTCCACCACTAGATGGCTCAAAAGTAATCAAACCATTTTTATCCTATAATGCCAAAACATGGTTTGAAAATCATGAAGGTATATTTTACATTATTTTTGTTATATTATGGATAACAGGAATTGCAGGAAGTATTATATCTCCAATTATAAGTGCCATATTTAATGGTTTATTTAGTTTAGGAAGTTCTATATTTGGTCTGTAAAATATTTATTTTATATTGAAAAAAAATAAAAGTTATGATAAACTTTACCTATCATAAAAAGAGATAAGAAAAAAGAGGTGAAATAATGATAAAAGCATATGCTAAGTCCGATGTGGGAAAAGCAAGAGATATCAATCAAGATAATTTTTACATTACAGAAGATCAATTTTCCAATATACAACTATTTATATTAGCTGACGGAATGGGTGGTTGCAATGCAGGAGAAATAGCCAGTAAACTTGCGATTACATGTAGTAGAAGTTATATTGAGAACAATATAAAAGACACACCAAAAGACAAAGAAAACCTAATTCAATTAATTCGGAAGTAGTGTAGAATATGCCAATATGGTGGTATATGAAAAATCATTAGAAAACAAAGACTTAGAAGGAATGGGTACTACTTTAGAAGTTTGTTTAATATATAATAGTAGAGCCTATATTGCACATATTGGAGATAGCAGAATTTATCGAATCAGAAAAGGCATGATAAGGCAATTAACACAAGACCACAGTTATGTACAAACATTAGTAAAAGAAGGAACCATTACCAAAGAAGAAGCGCAGCATCACCCAAAGAAAAACATGTTAACCAGAGCATTAGGATGTAATGCCTTTGTTGAGCCAGATGTTATGGTAAGAGGATTTCAAAAAGAAGACACATTTGTTATTTGTTCAGATGGATTGACGAATATGGTAGAACAAGATGATATATTAAAATTAGTGACCAATAATTTTGAAACAGCACCAAAAGAATTAGTAGATTTAGCAAATAAAAATGGTGGAATAGATAATATTACAGTAATAACCATTAAAAATTTATAATATCTTGTATAAACAATAAAAAGGGGTTGTTATACAGATAAACATTCAAAAGAAAGGAATGTAAGAGATGGATTTAGAAGGAAGATTGTTAGGAAATCGATATGAGATTATAGAAAAAATAGGAAATGGTGGTATGGCAATGGTCTATAAGGCTAAATGTCATGTATTAAATAGATATGTTGCCGTAAAAATTCTAAGAGATGAATTCACAACTGACCAAGAATTTATCAAAAGATTTGAAATAGAAGCACAAGCAGCAGCAAGCATAACACATCCTAACATTGTATCAGTTTATGATGTCGGAAAAGATGGAAATCTTTATTATATTGTAATGGAATTGATTCAAGGAAAAACGTTAAAAGAGATTATTGTAGAAGAAGGTGGACCACTACCTTGGAAATGGTCTATCAATATTGCTATTCAAATAGCATCTGCATTAGAAGTTGCTCATAAAAATAACATTGTACATAGAGATATCAAACCACATAATATTATTATCACAGAAGATGGTGTTGCAAAAGTAACAGACTTTGGAATAGCTAAAGCAGTATCAAATTCAACCATAACAGCATTTGGAACTACCATTGGATCCGTACATTATTTTTCACCAGAGCATGCCAAAGGAGGATATACAGATAGCAAATCAGATTTATATTCTTTAGGAGTTGTTATGTATGAGATGCTAACAGGAAGAGTTCCCTTTGATGCAGATACACCTGTATCAGTAGCATTAAAACATATGCAAGAAGAACCAAAACCTCCCAAAGAACTCAATGAAAAAATTCCTCAAGCAGTTAATGATATTATTTTAAAGGCAATGAGAAAAGATGTCAATTTACGTTATCAAAATGCAACAACGATGTTAAATGATTTAAGAAAAGCATTAAAAGATCCAGATGGTGATTTTGTAGATAATCAAGAATATGAAGAAGATATGCCAACCAAAAAAATATCTATAAAAGACATTGAGGAAGAAGCAGCTAAAGTAGAAGAAGAGAAGGGAAAAGGAAAAAAGAAAAAAGAAAATAAATTTATAGGATTTATTAAAAAACACAAAAAGTTATCAATTTTCATAGGTTTGGTTTTACTATTTATTTTAAGCCTAGGAGGAACGGTTTTATATTCCAACTTAACGAATCCAAAAGAAGTTTTATTGCCAAACTTAGTAGGTATTAGTGAAGAAGATGCTAAACAAACCACAGATGAACTAGGACTGGTATTAGAAGTTAGTGCAAGAGAATATAACAGTGAATATGCAGAAGGATATATTATTTCACAAGATCCTTTATATAGTGATAACTATAATGTAAAAATGGGATCTACCATAACAGTAGTAGTAAGCCAAGGAATTGAAGAAGCGGTTGTTCCAGATGTAGTAGGAAAAAGTCGAGAAGAAGCGATAAAATTAATAGAAGAAGCTAATTTAAAATATGAAATCGTAGAAGAAGAAAGCAAAAAAATTGAAGCAGGTTATGTTGTAAGCCAAGAAGTAGACCCAAATACTACAGTAACGGCAGGAGATACTATTGTCATTCATGTCAGTACCGGAACCAAAAAGGTATCTGTTACATCTGTAATAGGAAAAACAGAAGATGAGGCAAAAAACACATTAACTTCACTTGGACTTTCTGTAACAGTAGCCTA
>CALXRJ010000180.1 GCA_944390615.1 uncultured Clostridia bacterium
ATACTTTAAAACTTCCATTGTTATCTCTTTTTCCGTCTATCGCAACGACCACGCATTGAGCCCCAAACTCATTTGAAGCTTCTGATATTAATAAAGGATTTTTTACTGCAGCTGAATTTATTGATACTTTATCAGCTCCACTTTTTAAAATTTCTCTAAAATCATCGATTGTTCTTATTCCTCCACCAACAGTTAATGGAATACTTAATTCTTTAGCTCCACTTTCTATAATTTCTTTAATAATTTCCCTTTCTTCAAAACTTGCAGTAATATCAAGGAAAACGATTTCATCTGCACATTGTTTTTCATACATTTTAGCAAATTGAATTGGGTTTCCAACATTTTCTAAATCAACAAAATTAACACCTTTTACTACTTTACCATTTTTTATATCTAAACAAGGTATTATTCTTTTTCTAAGCATTTTATTACCCCCATTAAATCAACCTTTTTCTCATAATATGCTTTACCCACTATGCAACCATAATAATCCATATTTTTTACTTTATAAATACCTTCTGCACTTTTAATGCCACCAGATACAATTATATTAAGGTTGGATACTTGCGCTATATTTTTATATAATTCAAAATTTGGTCCGTGTTAAAGTTCCATCCTTTGAAATATCTGTTGCAACGATATATTTTACACCAATTTTTTCTAAGTTTTTTATAAAATCTAAATAATGTATTTTGCTTGTTTCAACCCAACCTGAAATAGAGATGAACTTATCTTTAACATCAACGCCGACTATAATTTTTTCTGCACCATATTTATTTATCATTCTTTTTAAAAAATTTGGATTATTAAGGGCAGAAGTTCCTAAAATTATTCTGTTAATTCCTATATTATCTAAATACAAACTTACTATTTCTTCTGCTCTAATTCCCCCTCCAAGTTCTATAGGTATTGACACGCTTTTTCTTATATTTTTTATAGTTTCTAGATTAACACATTTTCCATCTTTTGCACCATCTAAATCAACTATATGTAAATATTTTGCTCCCATTTTTTCGAAATTCAAAGCAAGTTCTTCAGGATGACTACTATATACAGTTTGCTGCAAATAATCTCCTTTATATAATCTGACAGCTTTACCATTTTTCAAATCTATTGCAGGTAATACTAGCATTCTATTATCTCCTTCCAAGCATTTAATATATTTTCTCCAACTTTTCCACTTTTTTCAGGATGAAATTGACATCCTATTACATTATCTTTACTTACTATTGCAGGAATTTTAATTTTTTCATATTCTGTATAACAAATAACTTCATTGTCATTAAAATCCGCCATATATGAGTGAACAAAATATACATCGTCTTTTTCAGAAATATATTTTATCATTTTATTATCTTTATTAAAAAATAATTGATTCCAACCCATATGAGGTAATTTTTTATTTGTTTTAATTAAATTAATATTTCCTTTTAAATATCCCAGTCCGTTTGTTTCCTTAATTTCAAAACCTTTTTCAAACAATATTTGCATACCTAAGCATATACCTAAAATAGGGATATTATTTGATTTTCTATCATTTAAAATATCTATTAATCCATATTTCTTCAAATTTTCCATAGCTACTGGAAAACTACCTACACCTGGTAAAATAATTGCTTTTGCTTTTTTTATTTCATCAATATTTCTTGAAATAATTGCATTTAATCCTATTCTATTACAAGCATTTAACACACTTTTTACATTTCCAACATTATAATCAATAATTACAACCATTATTCTATAACTCCTTTTGATGACATAATTATATCTTTGCTGTTTTCATTTATTTTTATTGCTTCTTTCAATGATTTTCCAAAACTTTTAAATAATGCCTCGATTATATGATGTGTGTTTTTACCATATGCCAAATTTAGATGTAAAGTTATACCACTATTAAAAGCTACTGCTCTAAAAAATTCCTCGGTCATTTCAGTTTCAAATTCTCCAACTTTTTGACTAGGTAATTCTACATTAAATACAAGAAATGGTCTTCCTGATATATCTAACGAACAATGAGTTAAAGTTTCATCCATTGGTAAAAAAGTATCTCCATATCTATTTATACCTTTTTTATCTCCTAAAGCTTCTTTAATTGCTTTTCCAAGAAGGATCCCTATATCTTCAATGCTATGATGCCCATCAACCGCTAAATCCCCTTTGCATTTTACCATTAAAGAAATTCCACTATGAAAGGTAAACAATTCTAACATGTGATTAAAAAAACCTATACCAGTATCTATTTTGCATTCACCACTTTTATCTAAATTTAACCTTATTTCAATATCAGTTTCTTTAGTTTTTCTTGAAAGATTTGCTTTTCTCATAAATAACTTACTCCTTTACAATATTTTTTATTTTCTCTATAAATATTTGCATTTCTTCATCAGTTCCAATTGATACTCTTAAACCATTATCAATTCTTTCTTTATTAAAATATCTGACTAATATTTTATTTTCTTTTAATTTTTCAAATATTTCTTTAGCAGATTTATCTTTATGGATAATAAACAAAAAGTTTGTTTTAGATTCTAACACATTAAATCCAAGTGATTTCAGTTCTTTAGTTACCCAGCCTCTTGTTTTTTTGACTTTATTTATGGTTTCATTTAAGTAATTTACATCTGTTATAGCCTCTTTTGCTATAATTTGTGCAATCATATCAATAGGATATGAATTAAAGGAATTTTTAATTTTGTTCATGCCATTTATTAATTCTTCATCTCCAATTGCAAAACCAACTCTTAACCCAGCTAGTGAATATGATTTCGATAATGTTTTTACAACTAGTAAATTCTTATATTTTTTCATTAAATTAACGACAGATTCAGCACCGAAATCTACATAAGCTTCATCCACTAAGACTACTGAATTTTTATTGTTTGCTAATAACAATTCTATCTCTTTTTTAGCTACAGATAAGCTAGTTGGAGCATTTGGATTCGCTATAACTATACCATTATTTTCTATCATATAATCCTTGATGTTAATTGAAAAATTTTCTCTTAGTGGAATTTTTTTTACTTTAACATTATATAAATCACTATAAACAGGGTAAAAACTATATGATATATCTGGCATTAAAACATTTTCTTTCTCCATAAAAAAAGTTTGAAAAGCTGTTGCTAAAACTTCATCTGAACCATTGCCAACAAAAATATTTTCAGGTTTTACATCCAAAATTTTTGAATAAGTATTTCTTAGCTCCATACATTCAGGGTCAGGATATAATTTTAATTTATTAAAATCAATAGTTTTTATTTTATCTATTGCTTTTTTTGATGGAGGATATGGATTTTCATTCGTATTTAATTTTATATATTTTTCGTTTTTAGGTTGCTCACCTGGAATATAAGGTGATATACTGTTAGCCTTTTCACTAAAAAGATCCATTTTTATTCCTCCCCAAATCTTACTTTTATAGAATTAGCATGTGCATTTAGCCCTTCTAATTTAGCAAATTCTATAACATCATCTTTAAATGTTTTTAAAACTTCTTTTGGATAGTAACTGTAAGAAGAATATTTTATAAAGTCATAGACTCCTAAGGCAGAATAGAATTTCGCTGTACCAGAAGTAGGAAGGACATGATTTGTTCCACTCATATAATCACCTAAAGGTTCAGGAGCATTTTCTCCTAAAAATATAGAACCAGCATTATAAACTTTTGGTAATTTTTCTATTGGGTTTTCTGTAAGTATTTCAAGATGTTCTGGTGCAATTTCATTTGCTACATCAAAAGCATAATCTAAATTTTCTACCATAATTGCAGCACCAAAATTTTCTAAGGATGATTTTATTATGTCGTTTCTTTCTAATTTTTTCATCTGTTTTTCCAATTCTTTATTTGTTTCATCTACAATTTTTTCACTTGTTGTTATCAAAATTGCACTTGATAACTTGTCATGTTCTGCTTGACTCATTAAATCAGCAGCAATATATTTAGGATTTGCTTTTTCATCTGCAATGACCAATACTTCTGATGGACCAGCTATCATATCAATATCTACTATTCCAAAAACTTGTTTTTTAGCAGTTGCTACATATATATTGCCTGGTCCTACAATTTTATCAACTTTTTCTATAGTCTTTGTTCCATAGGCTACTGCTCCGATTGCTTGAGCACCACCAATTTTATATATAGTATCTATGCCACAGACACTAGCAGCAGCTAAAATAACATTTGCTACTTTTCCATCTGATTTTACAGGAGTTATCATTATAATTTCTTTTACCCCTGCTAATTTAGCAGGTATTATATTCATTAAAACTGTTGATGGATAAGCAGCTGTTCCGCCTGGTACATATACTGCAATTCTTTTTAAAGGTCTTACTAATTGTCCCATCATAACTCCATTTTCTTTATAGATAGACCAAGATTTATCAATTTGATTTTTATGAAATTCGGTTATTTGCTCTTTTGTTCTATTTAATATTCTTATAAAATTCTCTCCAACCGATTTTGCACCTTCTTCTATTTCTTCTTTTGTAACAACTATATCTTTTATGCTATTAATTATAAAACCATCCAAATCTTTAGCATATTTTATTAGTGCTTCATCACCATTAATTTGTACATCACTTAAAATTTTTTCAACTGTTTCATTAACATCTTTGTTAATACTTTCTTTTCTACCTTTTAAATTGTTAGTAATCATTTTTAAATTATTTTCATATTTGATTTTTTTTAACATATGGATTCCTCCTTTATTACTTTATGAATTTTATCTACAATATTATAGATTTCTTCACTTTTATATTTTAAACTTACCTTATTAGAAATTAACCTTGTAGAAACATCTAATATCTTTTCAATTACCTCTAATCCGTTTGCTTTTAAAGTTGCTCCTGTTTCTACTATATCTACTATTGCGTCAGTCATTCCAATTACTGGTCCTAGTTCTACAGAACCTTCTAACTTTATAATTTCTACATTTTCTTGCATATTTCCAAAATATCTTTTAGCAATATTTGGATACTTAGTTGCAATTTTTTTTCTACTTATAAAAGTTTTATCTTTATAGTTTGGGTATGCAGCTAACGCAAAATAACATTTTCCTACATTTAAATCTAATAATTCATTGTAATCATTAAAATCATTTTCTTCTAGAGTATCTTTTCCAACTACCCCTAAATCAGCTATACCGTGTTCAATAAAAGTTAAAACATCATTAGATTTAGCAAAAATAAATTCTATATTATCTTGTGTTCTA
This sequence comes from uncultured Clostridia bacterium, assembly GCA_944390615.1. GTDB lineage: Bacteria > Bacillota > Clostridia > TANB77 > CAG-508 > CAG-269. The sequence continues at coordinate 5,211 of CALXRJ010000180.1, forward strand.
ATTTGTAATTCTCTATCTTTATTTTCTATTGGAGCAATATCAAAATCACATTTTTTTAATAACTTACAAAAATCTTTTTCAATACGTCCTTTTGTTATTGCAATTCTAACCATTAGTCATTCACTTCCTTTTCCATCGCATTTAAAATATTATTTAAATATAATCCCATACCAATTGCAGGTACATCACTTTTAAATTTTTTATATAAAGAATCATATCTTCCACCACTTACTATTGGTTCCGGACTGTATGGACTGTAAACTTTAAACATTAAACATGTATAATATTCCATAGTAGGACACATGCTTAAATCAAAAATCACATTCTCTTTGCAAGACATTTTGTTATATGTACTTCTTAATTCTTTTAAAGATTTTAATATTATTTCATCTTCTACATTTGAAATAATATCATCTAACATATTAATATCTCCAAAAAGTCTTGGCAACCTTAATAATAATCTTTTTAGTTTTTCATTTATCTTATTATTGTTTTTTACGAATTTTTCCATTTCGCTGATATTTTTTTTGTTAAGTATTTCTATTAATTTTTGCCTATTTTCAGTTAATTCACAAAGTCTATTAAAAAATTTAGCAGATCCTAATTCAACTTTTAAATTTGATAATTTTAATTTTTTTAATAAATCTTGTAATATTTCTAAAACTTCAATATTACCTGGAATTCCTGGAGTATTTATTAATTCAATTCCTGCTTGATAATTTTCGTTGCTTCTACCTTTATAGGCTTTTTCTTTTCTATACACTTTTCCAAAATATGAATATCTTGCTTCTTTATTTGTGTTTTGCGAAAAATAATGTCTGGCAATAGGAATAGTAAAATCCCATCTTAATGCAATAACATTTCCATCTTTCCCTATATATTTAAAAGTTTTTTCTTCATCAAAATTTGTATAAACACTTTTATATAATTCTATATATTCAAATAACGGTACTAATGTTTCAATATAATTATTTTTTTCAAAAACAATTCTTAATAGAGTTTCTATTCTTCTTAATTCTTTAACATTTTCAGTTATTACACCATTACTTTCCTCTGGGATTAAATACTTATAGTCTTCTAGTTGCATTTTATTTCCTCCTTAATGTATTAAAATAAAAACTATGTAAGTTATTTTTAACCTACATAGTTTGAATATTGTTACTATTGTAGGTACAAGACAAAAGACACTTGTACCCGTATATATCTATACAATACAAGTGTTACTCTAATGATGATGTACCTCAACTAAATTGATAAATTCTTGATTCATTTAAAACACCTTACTTCTTAAAATATAATATATATACTATTATACTACAAATCAACATAAAAGTAAACTAATTTTTTAAAATTCTGTATTTAATTTATGATAAAATCACCTTAAAAGTTTAGAAACGAATATTTCACCCTAGATGTATAAAAATAGAAAATATAGACAAAATAGGAAGGTGGAATAT
>CALXRJ010000181.1 GCA_944390615.1 uncultured Clostridia bacterium
CTCCCATTTTGTGATTTAATACAATATCTGCATATACATTAATTCCATTTTGCTTTAAACTTTCAATAGCTCTAATATATTCATCTTTTGTTCCATATTTGGTTGGAATACTTCCCTTTTGATTAAATTCTCCTAGGTCATACATATCATATACGCCATATCCAACCTCATTTTTACCACCAATTCCCTTATAAGCTGGTGGTAACCAAACTGCTGTGATCCCTAAATCTACTAAATCCTCTGCTTCTTTTTTTATTCGATTCCATAATCCTTGTGGTTCGTTTAAATACCACTAAAAATATTGTAACATGGTTCCATTTATTTGCGTCATTTGTTTCTACATCTTCTTTCTTGGTATATTTTAGAGGACGAAAAAAATATATTTTTTATGAATGATTTTTATTGATAAAATATATTTTTTCCTGCATCCCCTAAAATATCTTTTACAACTTCTCCAGCTATCATTAATCCTGCAACAGAAGGTACAAAGGAAATACTTCCTGGTATTTGTCTTTTAACTTTTCTTGGCTCTAGTGCATATATGCTTTCATTTTGCTTTAGTTTTACAGGCTCCTCTTTTGAATACACAACTTTGAGGCTTTCAATTTTTCTTGCTCTTAATTCTTTTCTCATCACTTTTGCTAAAGGACATACATTTGTTTTATAAATGTCAGTTACCTCAAATTTGGTAGGGTCTAATTTATTTCCTGTTCCCATACTAGATATGATTGGTAGATTTAGTTTTTTCGCTCTTAAAATCAATTCTATCTTTGCTGTTACAGTATCTACGCAATCTACTACATAATCTACTTTGTCATCTAAAATTTCTTTACTTTCTGGCATAAAAAACTCTTGATAAATCTCTACATGAGCATCTGGATTAATTTCCAAAATTCTTTCTCTAGCTACTTCTACTTTAGGTCTTCCAATTGTTTTTGTTGTTGCTATGATTTGCCTATTTAAATTGGTTACATCAATCATGTCATGATCTACTAAAATAAAATTTCCTATACCACATCTTACTAATCCTTCTACAACAAAAGAACCAACTCCTCCTATGCCAAAAATCGCAATTTTTGTTTTCTGTAATTTTTTCACATTCTCTTTTCCGATTAATAATTCGGTTCTTGAAAATTGGTTCATCCTTTTAGTTCTCCCTTCTGTTTTATGGCATTAACAATAAATTGGAAAAGACAATGGATCTCTTTTCCAATTTTATTTTTTTCAAGTTGAAGCCATTGGGACCGGGTCTTTTTAGGGCGGGGATTTAAAAAGGCCCGGTCCCAATGGCTCCTAATTTTCTTTAGTATTCATCTAGAAAATTGACGATCTTTCCGTCTTTTTTATAGGAAATAATGGTATCTAAATTTATATTTTTGGTACTATTGAAAATATTTATATCTGCATTTTTATTTTTTGTTTTTAAATATTGGATAAGTTCTTTTATTTCTTCTCTTTTAGAGCTTGCCCCATTTTGCTCTGAATTTTCTTGCCTTTGTGTTATCTTGCAAGCACATTTTATAAAATCTAAATTGTTTTTTTCTTTCCAACTTATAATGTCTTCTTCTTTTACAAAATATAAAGGTCTTATTAATTCCATTCCTGGATGTGATGTACTTTTTAGTTTGGGCATCATGGTTTGCATTTTTCCTGCATAAATGATTCCCATCATTACAGTTTCTATTACATCGTCAAAATGATGACCTAGTGCAATTTTGTTGCACCCTAGCTCTTGGGCTTTTTTGTATAAATACCCCCTTCTCATTCTTGCACATAAGTAACATTCATGGTCTGTCATTTTTTCTACTCTTGCAAATATATCTGTTTCAAACATGGTAATTGGAATATTTAAAATTTTACTGTTTTGTATAATTTTTTGTTTATTGGCTTCCTGATAGCCTGGATTCATTACGATAAATTCTAGCTCAAAATTATTTTTTCCATGTTTTTTTAGTTCTTCTAAACATTTGGCTAAAAGCATGGAGTCTTTTCCCCCGGAAATACAAACTGCAATTTTGTCTCCCTCTTGAATCATTTTATAGGTAGTAATAGCTTTTATAAACTTTGCCCAAATCGTTTTTCGATATGTTGTTATAATAGTTCTTTCTATTTCTTCATATTTTTCCATTTTGTCACCTTTTTGGTATTTTTTTGACATTACTTATATGATTATACACTATTTTTTTAAAAAATACTAGTACATAAAAATAATATACTAGTATTTTTTTCTAAATTGTTACTATTTACCGTGTATTAATATTGCAGAGAAGCCTCAAACGGTTATTGTTATAAGATTTATGGAATGACGAATGTGACCAGAATACCTGATAGAGCATCTTATACTTAAATGAAATGAGGAAGCGCGAAGGATGCAGCGAGAGGCTCGTTTTATTTAAGTTTAGATGCTCTTCAGGTATGCCGGGAGCCGAGGAATGCAATAAATTTTATAACAATAACCGTTTGAGGCGGATTTTTCAGCTGTGAATTTTCCAGTTGTAAATAGTAGCCTAAATTTCCGCATAATCATCTGGTATCTCGAATAAACTATCATCTACCTCGTCTGAAAAGTCGATTTTCAATAACTCTTCTTCCGAATCATTTATAATAGTTTTTATATAAATTATTTTATTTTGATCAAAATAAAATCTAGTTTTAATAGAACTTTCTTCTTCATAATTTGACCACATAATAAAAGTAGTAATTCCATTAAATTCTTCATAATAATATTTTTTCCCATTTATTTTCTCATACCCGCTTGCATATGTTTCTTCTTCAATTCCTGCTAAATCATTTTTTAAAATATCTGCATCAATTTGGCTACTGTCATATAAGTAGTACTCTTTATCTGCGTGCATAATATAATAAGCAACATCTTCTTCTACTAAAGTTGTTGTACGATCATTATCTGTTGTGGAATCTATGCTCATGGCATTTTCTTTCTTGGCTATTGTCAAACTATAATTTATATCTGAATTTTCCTCTACCATAGAAAAAGTATAATTTTGTTTTTTACAGATAGCATGATACATATTTATTGTTAAATCTTTTGGTTTTTGAAAAACAACTAAAAGAAGCATTACAATTAATACAATTAATAATATAGCAAAAATTATTTTTGGTATCCTGTTTTTTTTCATCTAATCACCTAAACAAATTCCTATATCTCTTGCTGTTTTTATTAAGTCATCATCCATTTTTACAGTTTTCATATTACTGTCTTCTGTTCCGCCTTCTACAGCTCCTATTTCTTTGTTATCCCCTACTACATCTTCTAATGAAACATAATCTAATTTTCCGTTTTTTAATACAGTTAATACATTAAATTTTCCTTCTAAAGCAAGTTCCATTGCTTTGGCTCCATATTTGGTAGATAAAATTCTATCTGTTGCAGAAGGAGTTCCTCCTCTTTGCATATAACCAAGTGTCGTATTTCTAGCAACTAAACCTGTACGTTTTTCTAGTTCTTTTGCTACAATATCTCCTGCTCCTCCAAGTTGAATATTAATAACACCTTTTCCACCTTCTCGTGTATCTTTAATAGACATGCTTCCACCTTTTGGAAAAGCCCCTTCTGATACAACTACTACACTAAAGTTTTTTCCGGCTCTTTGTCTGGCTTGTATTTTTTCTACTACTTTATCCATGTCATATGGTATCTCTGGAAGTAAAGCTACATCTGCTCCTCCTGCTATGGCTGATTCTAATGTAATCCAACCGGCATATCTTCCCATTACTTCTAATACCATAATTCTATTATGTGTTTCTGCAGTTGTATGAAGTCGATCTAAACTTTCTGTTGCAACAGATACTGCAGTATTAAACCCAAAAGTTACATCTGTACAGGCAACATCATTGTCTATGGTTTTAGGAACACCTATAACATGAATTCCTCTTAAAGAAAAATCTCTTGCTGATTTTTGTGTGCTATCTCCTCCTAAGGTAAATAAACAATCAATTCCATCTTCTTTTAAATTTTGCACACACTTTTCAGATAAATCTTTGTAAACTTCTTTTCCATTTTCTATTACTTTATAATTAAAAACATTTGCATTTAATGAAGACCCTATAATAGCTCCTCCTTTATGTAAAATACCAGAAGTAATCGGATCATTGTCTAATCTTACATAATTATTTTTAAGTAATCCATTAAATCCGTCTAGAAATCCATAACATTCCACCTGATTTCTTTCCGCTGTTCTAGTAATAGCTCTAATAACTGCATTTAGTCCTGGTGCATCTCCACCATTGATTAGTATTCCTACTTTTTTTAACATTTAATATCATCTCCCATTTTTTTATTTATTCCCCTTTTATTTTACCCTATTTTTATTTTTCTATTACATTATATATTTAATTTTATTTTCTTGTCAATTATTATTTTAAATTGTTTGCTTTTTCTATTGCCGTTATCATTTTTCACCATTCTTAAAAACTTATGAATTTAAATGACTACAAATATGTTTTCTTGTAAGTTCCATCAAATTAAGCTTTGTAAATCCTTCTACCTGTGTCTTAGCTCTATCTTCTTTTAAAGTTTCTTTCAAAAGTGCTTCAATTTTTTCTTTATTTTCTTTCGTTTTCATATCTATATAATCAATCACAATGATGCCTCCAATATCACGAAGTCTTAATAGTTTCGCAATTTCTAGTGATGCTACTTTATTTACTTTAAATATGGTAGACTCTAAATCTTTACTTCCTGTAAATTTACCAGTATTGACATCTATTGCAGTTAATGCCTCTGTTTTATCAATTGTGATAAACCCGCCACAATTTAACCAAATTTTTCTATCTTCTAATTTTTCAATTTGTTTTGCCAAGTCATATTTTTCTAGCAAATTATTTTCTTTGTCTAATAGAATATTAATATTTTCTAATTCTAATTTTTTTAATGCCTTAAATTCTTCTTCACTATTAGTTGTAATTTTCTCTAAATTCTTTGTGCTTAAATCAGTTATGATTTTTTCTACAATATTTTCACTTTGCCAAAGCAATTTTGGCGTATCAGAACTTGTTTGGAATTTTTTTTCTATTTCTTGCCATTTTTTTAATAAATTTTCTGCATCTTTTTTGATTTCTTCCTGTGATACTTTTTCTGCTGAGGTTCTTATAATTGCTCCAAAACCATCTGGCAAACTACTTTTTATCAAGTTTATCATTTCTTGTTTTTTGGTTTCATTTTCAATTTTTTGAGAAATGGTAATAAAGCTTGTATTGGGCATAAGTACCATATATTTACCTGGTATACTAATGTGAGTAGATACTCTGGCACCTTTTCTAACATCACTATCTTTTTTTACTTGAATTAAAAGTTTTTGTTTGGGTTTTAATACTTTTTTAATATCTAAAGTATCATCTAATTTTTCTTTGGTTTCATCCACTTGTGGAACTGCATCTTTTAAATGAATAAATCCATTCTTTTCTTCTCCAAAATTGACAAAAGCTGCTTGCATTCCATTTATAATATCTACCACTTGTCCAATATAGATATTTCCTTCTAATCTTCTTTTTCTTTCTTCTTCATTACTAATGTAATTTTCAATCATTTTCCCATTTTCTATTAAAATTATATTTTCTAATTCTTTGTCTTTATTGATCATTAATTCTAACATCGTCTACTCCTTTAAGTTTTTAATTAATAATATTCATAGCATTATCTATGCCATTTTTTAAAATTTTTTCTACTGCTTCTACTCCAATATCAATTCCTTTTTCTAAAACCATATATTCTTCTTTGGATACTTTTCCTATTACATATTCTATTAATTCTGATTTATTTTCAGGTTTTCCAATACCAATTCTTACATGTGGAAATTCTGTCGTTTCTAAACATTCTATGACTGACTTCATTCCATTATGGGTTCCTGCGCCACCTTTTTTTCTGATTTTTACGACGCCTGGCTCAATATCAATATCATCATAAATGATAATAACATTTGCCATTGGTATTTTATAATAATTGACAAATTTAACAATCGATTCTCCACTTAAATTCATAAAAGTTTGTGGTTTGCAAAGTATAACTTTTTCATCTTCTATCATGCCAGAGCCATAGAATGCCTCTAATCCTTTTTTTTCTACTTTGATATGATATTTTTGTGCTAATTTGTTAATGACATCAACCCCCATGTTATGGCGGGTATTACTGTATTCTGGCTCTGGATTTCCTAATCCCACAATTAAATACATTTTTTTAATCCTTTCTCTTACCAATATTTTAATTTCTGCTTAAAGCACCAAAAATTTTCTCTCTTATTTTCGCAATTAATAAGTACACAAATTCATCCTTAAAGAAAATAAGAATGCCAAAATAAATGCATACTCCTAAAATAATTTGTACTACCATACATATAAATCCAGATAATACAATTTGTACTAACATACAACAAACAAACATGATAAGTCCAGCTATTAAGTATTTTCCACTTAAAGCAAGCATTTCTTTTAAGTTAATTTCATTTCTTACATAGTAAAATTGCATTCCATCTACTACTAATTGCGAAATAACAGTGGCAATAC
>CALXRJ010000182.1 GCA_944390615.1 uncultured Clostridia bacterium
AAATTGTATGTAAAAATAAATTTCCAGAGGAAATCAATCAAATCAGAGAAATGATAAAGCTATAAGGAGAATTTGTATGGATGTTGATAAAAGTTTGTTAGAGCAATACGATATAGACATAAATGAATGGATTCCTAAAATAACTGACTCCATTGTAGAAATCTATAAGGAAAAGCATAGAGAATTGATTAAAGAAAGGTTACAAACAATGGTAATCAATACCTATGTAACTTATGAAGATGTTAAAAATGAGTATAATCAGCAAAAATCACAGGTGCAAAATCAATTGGCCATCAAATTCTTAAAAGCTTTCGGCGTAGAAATTTTACCACAGACAGAAGAAGAAGTCTATCAAGAGGGAAATGCTAATTTTACAGAAGAACAGAAAGAAATTTTAAAACTTTTTTTTGAGACCAATACTTTTCGAAGAGAATTAGGACCAATTTTCGATTTTGAAGAAGATGCTTTAAAAGATGCTAACAAGTGGGTAAAAAAAGAAATTATGACAAATCGATGTAAAATACTTAAAAAATATGGACTTGCTATCACACCAGAAAATTACGATACGGTTATTTCTTCACCAAAAGGAAAAGAAGTTATGCAGCAAGTGCAAAAAATTTATGCCATAGTACAAAAACTAAAGGAAGAACAAATAAAATGGGAAGAAAGCCATATAAAAGAAGCGGAGTATATAGAAGCTGGTAAAACATTAAAACAAGAATTGGATTTTCAATACTTAAAAAGATTTTATAGTGGAATTTTACCCTATGTTCCAGAAGAACAACAACAAACGATACAAAAAGCACTAAGAGAAACAGATAAATGGTCTTTTTTACAAGTAGCAGATAAAGAGGAGCTATATACCCATTATGGAGAGTGGGATACATCTATTTTAGGAACTTTTCAAGAAAAATACGATTCTATAGTTTATAATCAAGATTATTCTGCAGAGCAAGTTAGGAAGAAAAGAATAAAATATTTTAAAATAAAAGGTTTAGACTTAGGAGAAGACTATTCTTTTTATGAAAAAAGTGAAGAAGCATTGGCATTATGGCCGGATAAAGATTTATTAAAAAAAATCGCAAAAATTGAAAAACAATGCGAAACAGAAAAAGAAAAAGAATTTTTCCTTAGGACTAGTAATTATAGAGAATGTAAAGAAAGATTAGAAAAACTCAAGTTGTGTCTGGAGGACGATTTTTCAATCGATTTTGTAAAAAATAAAGTCACATGTGTTTGTCCCAATGTTATACAAGATAAACAAGGGAAATATAAAAACGTAAATGTAATTCATTTGCCAATATTAGGTATGCTCAATGGATATAAAGATATAATAGTTATCCATGAAATTTTGCATATTGTAGAATTAACATTAAAACAAACCTCAGCTTCTAAATTTCATTTCAAAATCGGACTAGATGAATGTATAGAAGAATTAAATACAAAACAAAATGAACATAAAGAAGACACTCCCTATGAAAATCAGATACTAAGAGAATATGAAATTTTGTCAGAAAATTTACACCAAAACATAGCCATAGCCGTAGTCCACAATTTACATAAAAAAGGAATTTATTTATTCGATAATCCGAAAACTGCAAAAATAACAGGAGGTTCTAGCTATGAGCAAGTAAATGTTATCACAGCAGGAATCATTCAAAATTTCCCCAAAGAGATAATCGATGCCATGATCTTACCAGATGCAAATGTGCTTTATACGGCAATCGGAAAGCAAAATTTAAAAAAATTAAATGAAGTGGTTAAGGAATATAGACAATTACCCTATTATGAAATGATGATGGATGTTATTTATAAAAAAGATACGCCATTAGTTAGAAAACGAAATGATTTAATTCATGCAGCGCGAAAAATTACAGAACAAATGACTTTGCATAGTCAAAATCAATATACCATACCAATTGCCAAAATAAAATCGGTTGCGGATTTGCAAGGAGCAACAAAGAAAATGCAAGCATACCAAGCTATAAAAAAAGATGTCCAAAAAGCAAAAGAAGGAGAAGTAACGGTAGATGAATAATAGTTATCCTAAGGCCTATGTAGAAGTTCTAGAAATCTTAAAATACATTCCAAAAGAAGAACAAAATAAAATTCCGAATCAACTAATTGAAGTCTTGAAACAAAATGCGGATAAAAATTACCAATATAGGTTAGATACCACACAAGGATTTGAAAAACAGAACCTATTAGATGAAACAAAAGCAATATTAGCTATCTTATTTCGAGATTATTGGGCAACAGATGAAGAAAGAAAACAAATTGTAGCAAAAGAAAATTTAGAACGAAGAGAACGATACAAAGAATTGTCCCAAAAATATAATCCGAAAGACCTATTTAAAACAAAAGAAAAAACAGATTTACCAAAGCAAGAAATCATAGTTTATGAAAAAGAAAAATGGTATAAAAAGTTTTTACGATTTATAAAAAATTTTATCAAAAAGTAAAGGAAGCAAAAAAATGAGTTTAATACAAATTATTATCATATATCTCATTATCATTAATCTGGCAGGTTTTTTGGTTATGGGACTAGACAAGCATAAAGCCAAAATGGGAAATAGAAGAATCCCAGAAAACACTTTATTTGGATTTACCATTCTCGGAGGAGGAATCGGTACAATTGCTGGTATGTATGTATTTCGCCATAAAACCAAAAAACTAAAATTTAAAATAGGTATGCCATTAATTTTAATATTAGAAATATTAATTTTTATATACTTTAAATATATGATTTAATCAAAACAAAAACACGTCTTCATAAAAGATGTGTTTTTTTAAAAGAATAAATGAATATACATAAAGTGAAATAGAAAAAAATAAATAGATCATACACAAATTATCAACACCTAAGTTGTGAATAACTTAAAACTGAAAAGTCACAATTAAAAGTTATTCACAAAGTTATCCACAGTTTCCACAGCTAATGTGGAAAAAACAGGGGACATAATTTGATAAACATAATGTAAAGAAATAGACATAATTGTAATAAGAATGAAATAATATAGCAAAAATGAAAACAGAATGTAATAATAGGCGACAAAATCAGACATAAAACTAAAATTTTTTCCAAATCTTACTTAAAATAGACATTTTTTTCACCAATACTAAAACAAGCAAAAATAAAAAACATATAATAGTAAAAAAGAAATCTAAATAGGAGGAAAAAATGTTAGCAGAAATAACCTATAAATTGAAAAAACGATTTTTCAGACATATAGAAAATTATGATATAACCTTAGAAGAACTAAAAACCAAACAATTAGAGGGAGCAGAAATAATAGATGTAAGAAGCACAAGAGAGCATAAAGAAAATCCCATACAAGGAAGTATTAATATCCCCGAATATGAAATAAACGAAAATATTACAGATATACTGCCAAATAAAAATAAAGTCATTGTTCTCTATTGTAGTACTGGTTTTAGGAGTGAAAAAGCCTATAAAAAGTTAAAAGAATTGGGTTATCAAAATGTGTATAATTTATACGGAGGATTAGAAAATTATTAAAGAAGGAAATAGTGGTTCATGTTTGAGAGTTCACTTGGGGGCTAACCATTGACTGCCTATCTTATGGGGGTATCCTATGTTTTATTTTCAAGGCTAATTGGTTCATTTCATAAGTTAAGAATTTGTACGCGAATGATTTGGCACCCTTTCTGTACTAATTCTCCTTGGGAGAATTATACGAACATTTTCCCAAATCATTCGCATACAATTTCTAAACTTATTCCATTCACACAATTAGCCTTGAAAATAAAACATAGGATACCCCCATAAGGTAGGCAGTCAATGGTTAGCCCCCAAGTGAACTCTCAAACATGAACCACTATTTCCTGTTGCCCCCTAAAAGATAGCACCGAAAATCCTATAAAATACCTTGAGGTTTAGAAAAATATATGCTAAAATATAGAAAGTGAAAAAACGGAGGGAATATGAACGAATATCAAAAATATATCAGAAATTTTAGTATTATAGCACATATCGACCATGGAAAATCTACCCTAGCAGATAGATTAATTGAATTAACAGGAGCTCTATCCAAAAGAGAAATGGAAGAACAAATTCTAGACAATATGGAAATAGAGCGTGAAAGAGGAATTACCATAAAAGCACAATCAGTCAGAATGAAATACAGAGCAAAAAATGGAAATGAATATACCTTTAATTTAATTGATACCCCAGGCCATGTAGACTTTAACTATGAAGTATCCAGAAGTTTGGCAGCGTGTGATGGTGCCATTTTAATTGTAGATAGCACACAAGGAGTGGAGGCACAAACACTTGCCAATGTTTATTTAGCCATTGACAATAACTTAGAAATTTTGCCAGTTATCAATAAAATTGATTTACCAAGTGCAAGACCAGAAGAAACGCAAAAAGAAATCGAAGACATCATAGGCATACCAGCAGAAGGATGTCCTTGTATTTCAGCCAAAACGGGCTTAAATGTTGAACAAGTATTAGAAAAAATAGTAACAGACCTACCAGAGCCTAAAGGTGATGAAACCGCTAAAACCAAATGTTTAATTTTTGATTCTTATTATGATAATTACAAAGGAGCGGTAGCTTATGTAAGAGTAGTGGACGGAAAAGTAAAAGTAGGAGACGAAATTAAACTTATGCAAGCAGATAAAGTATTTACTGTAACAGAAGTTGGGTATTTTGCACCAGGAGCTTACATAACAGCTACAGAATTAAAAGCAGGAGAAGTAGGGTATATAGCAGCAAGTATCAAAAGTTTATCAGAAATTCATGTAGGAGATACCATTACTTTAAAAAATGATCCAGCAACTGAACCATTAAAAGGATACAAAAAAGTACAACCTATGGTATATTGTGGCATTTACCCGATTGATGGAAGTCAATTTGAAGCATTAAAACTAGCTTTAGAGAAGCTTAAATTAAATGATGCTTCTTTAGAATATGAGCAAGAAACTTCAGCAGCCTTAGGTTATGGATTCCGATGTGGTTTTTTAGGGCTACTACATTTAGAAATCATAGAAGAAAGATTAGACAGAGAATTTGATTTAGGGCTAATTACCACAGCACCATCTGTTATTTATCGTGTACACAAAACCAATGGGGAAGTACTAGAAATTTATAATCCAAGCGATTTACCGCCACAGGGAGAAATTGCTTATATAGAAGAACCAATTGTTACAGCCAATATTTTAACACCAAAAGACTATGTAGGTGGCATTATGGAAATGTGCCAAAATAGGCGTGGAACCTATATAGACATGAAATATTTAGACGAAACAAGAATCAATTTAGTCTACGAAATGCCATTAAATGAAATAATTTATGACTTTTTTGACAATTTAAAATCCAAAACAAAAGGATATGCCTCATTTGACTATGAATTTAAAGAATATAAGGAAGCAAAACTTATCAAACTAGATATTCATGTCAATGGAGAAGCAGTAGATGCACTTTCTTTTATTGTTCATAAAGATATGGCCTATGCGAGAGGTAGAAAAATGGTAGAAAAGCTAAAAACTGTAATTCCAAGACATTTATTTACCATTCCATTACAAGCCGTAGTAGGAGGAACCGTTATTGCAAGAGAAACTATTTCAGCACTTAGAAAAGATGTATTAGCTAAATGCTATGGAGGAGATATTACCAGAAAGAAAAAATTGCTTGAAAAACAAAAAAGAGGAAAAGCAAGAATGAGACAAATTGGAAAAGTAGAAATGCCACAAGAAGCATTTTTATCTGTTTTAAAATTAGAAGACGAACAAAATTAAAAATAGGAAAAGAGAGTAAATAAATGAATACAAAAGTATTTAGGGTACAATTAAAAATCTCCAAAGATAAATTAAAAACATTTAAAAGAAAAATAGAAAAATCGGATATTTCCATTTTAGAGTTAGCTGATTTAATGAGCGAATTTTTAACAGAGAAACAAATTGGTGAGGTATTTACATGGGAAAAATTTAAAAATTTTGGCTCCGGTTTTAAAACCATATTTATCCATCAATTAAAAAATGAAAACACAAAGTTAAGTTTGCTAGAAAATGCGGATTTTATGAAAGATTTTACCCAATTAGAAATAGAAAATATTTTAGTGCAAGCAAGTGATTTTGTTAAAATGAAAGTAATAAGAAATGAAACTTTTTGGCAAGAACATCCATTACATGTTTCTTCTATTGTAAGCATCATTAGTAGTTTAAAAACAGAAAACAAAAAGCAAATATTATCACAAAAAGACTTTTTAATAGAGGAACTTGGTTTATCAGTTTTTTATATTTTCATAATAGTAGCAACATTTGAAGAAGATGAAATAAAATTAGAAATATTAGATATCTATTATGATAAAATGGAAAGCATTTGTGAATTCACTTGGGTCTTGTCAGATGAAGGAAAAAAAGAAGTTTTATGGAAATATCAAGATAAATTGTCTAAAGATGAGATAAGTGAGATATTACGAACTGTATCCCCTAATTTTTTTGTTGATTTTGTAAATAACCAAAAAAGTTTTTTAATAAAACATGACATAAAAGTATATGAATTAATAAAATATCGCTCAAAAGAAGACCAAGTAGAAATTGTATCTAAACTCGAAGAAATGAATTTAAATCGAAGCGAAAAAGTTTTAATGGTAGCCACATTGTATCAGGAGACAAACGAAAATTTAGATAATGAGACATATCCAAAAGAATATTTGGAAATAGAAACAGTTTTAAATGATACAGATAACAACCAATCAACTGTTCTTTTAGTCGACCTTAACCAAGATTTAGAATGGTACAGAGGGCTAGATGACATATTAAAAATTAAGACAACAATGCATATGTCAAGACAAGAAAAAATGAGATTTCATGAATTATGTGAAATTTGTCCTAAAATTAAAATAAGTGATGATTTAGAGATAGGGACATCTACAGTAGAAGAATATCGTTATACAGAAAATTGGATTCAAGAGCTTTTACAAAATGTAAAGGAAGATTGGACAGACTTACAAAAAATAGCTTATATTGACCATGCCATTGGTCAAAAAATAAGCTATGCACCTACTTTTAAGACAGAAGTATTTGATGAAAAAGGTACAAGAGCATTATGGAAAATCATAGCTTCTGGTTATGGTGTATGTAATGGAATTGCACAAGTCGAAAAATATATTTTAGATAATCTTGGCATAGAAACAGAAATGATTTTTGGGAAAGGACATGCTTTTTTAAAAGTAAAAAATACTAGTTGGATAACAGCAAATGGAGAACCAAAAAAAGGAAATGCCATTTTAGATCCAACATGGAATTTAGCTGCCCATAAATATGGCTATGTTCCAGAATGTTTTTGTAGAAGTTATGAAGAAATTAGAAAGTTAGATATAGACATAGAAGAAAAGGATACAGAGAGCCATAAAAATGATAAAAAGCTCTCAGATGCAACCATAGATTTAGATGAGAGAACATTGAGACAAATCTTTGCTAGTATTGGGCTAACAAATGAGAAAGGACAATTTCCAATTAAAACTTTAATGGATAAAGCAAAAAGATTAGACACATATACAACCCTTACAGAAACAAGAAAATTAGAGATACAACTGAGAGCAGTAGAAGCTTATTATCCTGATTTTGCTAGTACAATCAATGAAACCACTAATATTTTAAAAGAAATTTCACTCAATCAAAAAAATCAAAACTATCAAAGATGTATTGTAAAGAGAGTATATGAAAGAAAAGACCCAGAAAAAAGACCAGTTTTATATGTATATGTGGAATTACCATCAGACGGAAAAAAATTTTATTATGCAGATCAAACGCAAAAAAAATTTATCGAACTGCCACAAAAAGAATTTGAAGAAAAATTTGCCTGTTACCAAATGGATTTAGAAAAAGAAGGTGGTATACCATGGAAACAAAAAGCAGAAAAAACAAAAGAAGAAACTGCAGCAAAAGTGAGTTCAAATTACAAAAATGACGCTAAAAATGAGATGCAAGTGGAATAGAGAAAGGAAAAAATTAAGATGAAATTCATAGAAAAAATCGTTTCATTTTTTAAAAATAAATTTTTAAAAGAAGGACCCCAAATGATTAGTGAACCACAAACGCTAAAGCAAAAAGAAAAGACAAAGGAATTTGCCAATTCTTTAAAAGTAGAAAAGGTAAGCAAAGAAAAAAAAGGAGAAATAGAGACTCTAACTTGTGTTGGAGATGGCTTAGGAATGAAAAGAAAAATAAGCTATTAAAAAATAAGAAACAACCCAATGAAAAGTATTATTGGAAAAGTAACAAGAATTAAGAAAGAAGGCAAAAAAGTGAAACTAAATATTGTAATGGTAGAGCCAGAAATACCACAAAATACTGGAAACATCGCAAGAACTTGTGCCATAACAGGAGCTAAACTACATTTGGTACATCCATTAGGTTTTAAAATAGACGAAAAATCAGTAAAAAGAGCAGGTTTAGATTATTGGGATAAAATCCAAATCGAAGAACATCCTTCTTTAGAGGAATTTTTGAAAAAATATAAACCAGAAGAAAATCATATGTTTTTTGCAACAACCAAAGGAAAAACAAAATATACAGATATCGATTATGCTAAAATGGACGAAGTATTTGTTTTATATGGCAAAGAAACCAAAGGCTTACCAGAAGAGCTTTTAGAAAAATATTTAGATACCAAAACAATTCGAATACCGATGTTACCAACTTTAAGATCATTAAATTTATCTAATGCAGTAGCCATTATAACATATGAAATATTAAGACAAAAGAATTTTGAAGATTTACAAGAAATCAGTAACTATTTTGATAAATAATAAATGGAATGAGGAGAAAAAATGCAGACCATAACCAGTAAAGAAAATGCTCTAATCAAACAAATTAGCAAACTAAAAGAAAAAAAATATCGCAATCAATATGGACAATATCTAGTAGAAGGTGTAAAATTAGTAAAAGAAGCTTTAGAAGAAAAAGCTATCATAAAACATATTATCATGAATGAAGAAGCTAAGTCAAGTAACTTACTAGAAAAACACTTAAAAAATGAATTATTAGCAAGAGAATGCATACAAGTACCAAATTCTATATTCAAAATACTATCTGAAGTAGAAAATCCGCAGGGAATCATAGCAGTTATACAAAAACCTGATACAGATAGGCAAATAGATATGTCTCAAGATATTTTACTTGCCTTAGATGACATACAAGACCCAGGAAATTTGGGAACTATTTTAAGAACAGCAGATAGTATAGGATTAACCCAAATTCTTATCTCAAAAGGAACAACAGACCCCTATAATGCCAAAGTAATACGTTCTACAATGGGAGCCATATTTAGGGTAAAAATCATAGAATGTGAGAATTTAGTAGAGACTTTAAAAACTTGTCAACAAAACAAATATGACATCATGGTAACCTCATTAGGGGCAAAACAATCTATTTATGAGGTAAACTTAAAAAGAAAAGTAATTGTAATGGGAAATGAAGCAAATGGTGTTTCCCAAGAAATTTTAGATTTAGCAGATGAAAAGGTAATCATTCCCATGTTAGGCAAAACAGAAAGTTTAAATGTATCAGTTGCCACAAGTGTTATTTTGTATGAATATGTAAGACAAAAACTTTTCAAAGAAAAAGGTTCTTAAGAAAAAGGAGAAAAATACCATGGAAGAAAATAAAAATGCTTATTCAGAAGTAATCGAAATTTTAAAATTATTAGATGACGAAAAAAAACTAGAAGCACTTCCCATAGAGATGTTAGAGGTTTTAAAATTAAAGGCAAATCCAGCTTACAAACCTCAAATTTCAAAAGATATTCCCTTAGAAGAACAAAATTTACAGCCAGAAACTTTTTCCATATTAGCTTGGATTACCATGAAATATTGGCATGAAGATTTAGAAGAAATGAATTTAGAAACAAAACAAGGGGAAGAAAATAAGGTAGAAACAATAGAGGAAAATTCTAGTCAAACAAAAGACCAAAATACAGAAGAAAAAATAACAAAAAGTCAACTAGAAACTGCTCAGGG
>CALXRJ010000183.1 GCA_944390615.1 uncultured Clostridia bacterium
GAAGACCTGTTAATAGTTTGTTAGAACGAGCAGCTCTTACATCTGGTGTATAAACATCAAATACACCATCATTATGTGTTTTTCGAATTGTATGGAAAATTTTATCAACTTCTGGGTCAACTTCTCTGCCATAAGCTTGACAAGATTTTTCTACAATTTTGATACCTCCATAAGGCATAATGGCTCTTTTTAAAGGCTTATCTGTTTGAAGACCTACGATTTCTTCTAAGTCTTTATCGATGTAGCCTGCCTCATGTGCTGATACCGTAGATATGGTTTTGGTATCGATATCTAAAACACCTCCAGGTGCTTCTTTTTCTTTTTTGTAAAGTTCTAAAACTTCATCCCATAATTTTTTGGTTTTTTCGGTAGGGCCAGATAAAAAGCTAGAATCTCCAACATAGGGAGTGTAATTCTTTTGAATAAAATCTCTTACATTAATTTCTGTTTGCCAATCTCCTGCGTTAAATTCTTTCCATGCATCGAATTTCATTTATATCATCCTTTCCTATTTGTTTATTATATTATTTACATTTTTGCCATAAAATATAATATCACAAGAAAGATTTTATAGCAATATAAAAAGTTGATTTTTTTGTGAATTTTTGTTGAAATGTGCCTGATTTTTTAGTATAATAAGTAAGGTTATGCGGGTATAGTTTAATGGTAGAATCCCATGCTTCCGACCTGGTGGTGAGGGTTCGATTCCCTCTACCCGCTCCAAAAATTACTCCCACGAAATTCTAAAATTATTTAAAATGCATAGTTTTAGAACTTTGTGGAAGTATTTTTTTGCATATCTGTAAATATTATTATACGCATAAATTCTTACACCAGAAACAAAAAATCTTTCCAATTTAAATTTACAACATAAGTTGCAGTTTAAATTATGATATGCTATAATTCCCTCATAAACAAAAGATATGTAACCGAGTAAAAAAATGAGGATGGTTAAAATATGGGAATATTTAATAAATTTACAGATACAATTTTTTATAAAAAAGATAGTGAACTAGAAATTCAAATTGAAACGCTAAAAGAACTATTAGAAAAATATCCCAATAATGAAAATTTAAAACATAGATTAAAAATTTGTGAATTAGGTTTATATGGAGAAAACGCAATTGAATTTGAATTAAAAAATGCCAGTATAGGAATGTATGTATTAAGAGATATTAATTTAAAATATCAAGACTTAACGGCTCAAATTGATTATATCATCATAACACCGGGATATATATACTTTGTTGAGTGCAAAAATCTTATTGGCAATATAACAGTAAATAATCGAGGAGAATTTATCAGAGAATATTATTATAATGGAAAGAAAATTAAAGAAGGCATATATTCTCCAATAAGACAAGCCGAACGTCATATTGAAGTATTCAAAAAAATATGGACAGAAAGAAAAAACGGCATATTAGATAAAATATTTAGAGAGCAAAGACAAGCTTGGTTTAAGCCATTGGTAATACTTTCTAATGCAAAAAATATATTAAACATAAAATATGCACCAAAAGAATTAAAAAATAAAATTATAAAATCAGATGCCTTAATTGATTATATAAGAAAAGATATAGCCCAAATAGATAAAAGTTTATTAAGTGATAGAAAGGCAATGGATATAGATGCTTGGACTATCCTGGAGAATTATAACCAAACAATCCATAGAAATTATGAAGCAGAATTTTTGAAAATGATAAAAGAAGAAAATTTGTCAGAATTTTCAAACAATAATAGTAAATTAAAAAATGATTTACTTTTATTTAGAAAAAATCGTGCCAAAGAAAAAAATATACCAGCTTATTATATTTTTAATAATGAAGAATTAGATAAACTATTAGAAATAAAGCCAATAACAATAGAAGAATTAAGAAAATCCAAAATATTACCTGATATAAAAATAAATTCTCACGGAAAAGAAATTATTAAAATTATGCAAAATGATATGATCAAGAATAATTAACTATATAAAAATGGAAAAATAAAACACCCCACACTTGAATTTTATGTAAACATATAGTATAATAAAAAAAGCTATGGTAAAGACCTATGCGGCTCATTTTAATTTACTGAAAAATAAGAAGAACTTTTCTTCTAATATTTCAGTAACACCTATTAAGAGGAGGGTTAAAAATGTTTGAAAAAAATCCATTTATCATTCGCATGAAAATTGCGAAAGAGGAAGCACTCAACGGTGGGTACAGAAAGGTACCTTGTGCACGGGAAATAAGACCCATGGTTATACACTTTTTTAATAAGTGTATAAGAACCAAAATCAAATGGAACGGAGAAAATATATGCTGGCATATAGAGCATATTACAGACATTGCCAAATATTTGGCAATGAATACCCGTAACTACGAAAAGCTCACCCCAGAGGAGCTAACAGCCATGAGAAAGATATTTTTGGAGATAAAATCCCTTTATGGCGAAGCATTTACATGTGTTTCTCACTCCGAAGGAGAAGAGTTCAGAAGAAAAGTTATCTGCATCAGCGAGATTGTTCGCAAGAACATGACAGGAATGCATGACACAGAAGAAGACCATGGGGCATATCGGGATGGGATGATTTTCCAAAGCTACGAAAACTTGTGGAAAATTATCCACCGAGTTAATACAGAATGGGAAGAACTCACAAGTAGAGGTTTTTCCTTAAACGTCTTTAATGACTATTGGGAGACCTTTCAATACGACAGAGAGACCGGACAGGAAAAAACAGAGGAGGAAAAGTTCGACACCTTTATGAAGCTGTTGGACGGTAAAATGAAGTTCGTACCCGTATATGAACATACCCCCATATGTTTCAAAGTAGTTGACAATGATTTTGAGGAAGTCATTGTAACGAAAAAAGAAACAAAATACAGTAAGCCTTATCGTCTTCGTCAGGTCGGAGAAGATGCGGAGCCCCCTCTGGCACAAGATTAATTTCAAACATAAAGCACAAAAACTGGTTCTTAGGAACCAGTTTTTGTGT
The DNA here is from genome assembly GCA_944390615.1 of uncultured Clostridia bacterium. Taxonomy (GTDB): domain Bacteria; phylum Bacillota; class Clostridia; order TANB77; family CAG-508; genus CAG-269. The sequence goes on from CALXRJ010000183.1 coordinate 2,978, forward strand.
ATGGTTCTTTTTCAAAAAAAACCACAAAATTTAAGTAGAAAATAATATTCTTTATTACAAGTTAATACAGATATGGATTGTAAAGTAGGAATATTATTGACTTTTTCGAATTATATGTTAAAATAGATATGCAATAAAATTTTAAAAAAACATTTACCATTAACATAAGAAGTAACATAAAAATAAATAGATTGATAAAAAGAAAGAAGGATTTATAAATGAAAGCAATCGAAATCAGAAACAAATATTTAAACTTTTTTAAAGCTCATGGACATACCATTATTCCATCTGCTCCATTAATACCAGAAAATGACCCTTCTGTACTATTCACAACAGCAGGTATGCAACCATTGGTACCTTACCTATTAGGAGAATCTCATCCAGCTGGAAAAAGACTCACCGATTATCAAAAATGTGTTAGAACCAATGACATAGACGAGGTAGGAGACAATCGCCACCTAACCTATTTTGAAATGCTTGGCAATTGGTCTTTAGGAGACTACTTTAAAGAAGAATCGATCCAAATGAGTTTTGACTTTTTAACCAAAGAGCTTGGAATTCCAGTAGAAAAACTATCTGTAACAGTTTTTGCGGGAGATAAAGATTGCCCAAAAGATGAAGTAGCAGCTTCTTGTTGGAAAAAGGCAGGCATACAAGATGGACATATCTATTATTATGGAAAAGAGGATAACTGGTGGATAGCAGGAGAAACAGGCCCTTGTGGACCAGACACCGAAATGTTCTATGACACGGGAAAACCAGCCTGTTCTCCAAATTGCCAGCCAAGTTGTGATTGTGGTAAATATGTTGAAATATGGAATAATGTATTTATGGAATACTACAAAGACGAAACTGGCTATACCAAATTAAAACAACAAAATGTAGATACAGGATTAGGACTAGAAAGAATGACAATGCTACTACAAGGAAAAGAAACGCCATTTGATACAGAGCTTTTCAAACCAGTTATGGACAAGCTAGCAGAACTTCAAAAAGTAGACAAAATTGAAAGTAGAAGAATTATAGCAGAACATTTACGTTCTAGTATGATGATCATAGCAGATGGAGGAAGACCATCCAATTTAGATAGAGGGTATGTACTTCGTCGTCTAATCAGAAGAATGATAAGACATATGAACAAACTTCAAATTGACTTAAATGAGTTATCCACTATTATAGACTTAAATGTGGATAATTTAAAAGAATTATACCCAGAATTAGATCAAAACAGAGTAACCATTCAATCTGTATTAATCGAAGAAAAAGACAAATTTGTTAAAACATTAGCCAATGGAGAAAAAGAATTCAACAAAGAAGTTACCAAATTAAAACAACAGGGCAAAAACAGTATTGATGGCAAAATGGTATTTAGACTTTATGATACCTATGGATTTCCACCAGAAGTAACCAAAGATTTAGCGGAAGAAAGTGGAATGGAAATATCCATGGAAGAATTTGACCGATTATTTAAAGAGCACCAAGAAAAATCAAGAGCAGGAGCAACCCAAAAATTTAAAGGGGGCTTAGCTTCAACAGGAGAAATTGAAACCAAATACCACACAGCAACACACCTTTTAAATGCAGCTTTAAAACAAGTACTAGGCGCACATGTGCATCAAAGAGGAAGCAACATAACGATAGACAGAATGAGATTTGACTTTTCTCATCCTAGCAAAATGACAGACGAAGAAAAGAAACAAACAGAAGACCTAGTAAACAAATGGATTCAAGAGGCAATTCCAGTAGAAAAGCTAGAAATGAAAAAAGAAGATGCCATAGCACAAGGAGCAGAAGCCATGTTTATTGAAAAATATGGAGATATGGTAACAGTTTATAAAATAGGAGATATATCACTAGAGCTATGTGGAGGTCCTCATGTATCCAACACAAAAGAACTAGGACATTTTAAAATCAAAAAAGAAGAAGCAAGTTCATCAGGAGTAAGAAGAATTAAAGCAATATTAGAATAAATTACAAGGGGGGCTTTCCTTTTCAAAAAGAGGAAAATCTTAGCTTCAAAATAAAAAAGAGAAGTCCCCATAAAAAGATTAACAAGGAGGTTTGAATGATGGATCAGGATTGTTTATTTTGTAAAATTGTAAAAGGACAAGTACCTTCTACTAAGGTATATGAAGATGAATTAGTATATGCATTTAAAGATATCCATCCAGCAGCACCAATACATATACTTGTTGTTCCCAAAAAACATGTTGCTTCTTTAGCAGAGCTTACGGAAGAAGACGAAAAATATGTATGGGCTATTCATAAAGCAATGAACCAAATAGCAAAAGAACAAGGATTTAAAGAAAATGGTTATCGTGTGATTATAAACTGTGGAAGAGATTCAGGACAAGAGGTTATGCACTTACATTATCATTTATTAGCAGGGACTAAATTTGGAGATAAAATCGTATAAAAGCAAAGGAAAAAATATGAAAGAAATCAAATTATTTAAATGTCAAATAACAGAATTAGAAAAAACGATTCATTATGAATTAGATATGCATTCTAGAAAAGAAACAATTGTAAAATGGATGAATCAAAAAAGCATTGTTCAGGAAAACGTTTTAGATTCTGTTAGCTTTGCCGATAAATTTTATAGAATCAACCAAAATACAAATGTATTAAAAGAAAAATATATCGAAAATAGTAGAATAGATGGAACAACGATTCAAATGGAAATTATTTATCAAGATAATACACAGAAACAAATTGTATGTAAAAATAAATTTCCAGAGGAAATCAATCAAATCAGAGAAATGATAAAGCTATAAGGAGAATTTGTATGGATGTTGATAAAAGTTTGTTAGAGCAATACGATATAGACATAAATGAA
>CALXRJ010000184.1 GCA_944390615.1 uncultured Clostridia bacterium
TATGATAATTGTATACACTCTCTCTCTGCTTCGATTTCTGTTTTTTCTCTTGCTTCTCTTGCTACCGTCAAAATTCCATTTTCCCCAGTTAGCGTTGCAATCGTTACCCCCACTAAGATTAACATCACTATAATTGTTACAACTAACGCAATTAGTGTAATTCCTCTATTTTTCTTATTATTTAAAATCCCCGTGTGTGTGTGTGTGTGTGTGTGTGTGTGTGTACAGCCCCAAGGGTTTCAAGCTGTGTCTTTTTCTTTTCTTCTCCATTCGTTTTTCCTACTGTTTTCTCCATTTCTTCTCCCTCCACGTTTTCTTATTTTGCACATATCTCATATTATTATACATTTTCAACCATTCCGCCACTCTCCAACATATGATTTCCCTACATTTTGTATGCTCTTATACTATCACATCCAATTCACTTTTGCAACCATTTTTAATTGCTTTTTTACATTTTTTTAATTCACCTGTAATTTTTGAAAATACTAATTTTTCTTTAGAAGATTTTGTAATGGTAATGAAGAAAAATACTTAAAGTTATTAGTTTGCCATATGATAAATTAAATTTTTTTACTTGATTTTTTAAAGCCTGATATAGTAAAATAAAAAATGTAAAAAAGCTACTAATCAAAAAAGGAAGTGGTATTAAATGAAAAAATTACCTTATGGAATAAGTGATTATGAAAGACTAGTAGAAGACAATTATTTTTATATAGATAAAACAAAATATATAGAAAAATTAGAAAACTTATCAGCGCCATATATAATGTTTTTACGTCCAAGAAAATTTGGAAAAACATTATTTACCAGTACACTAGAAAACTATTACGATATAAAAAAGAAAGACAAATTTGAAAGCTTATATGGAGAAAACTATATAGGAAAAAATCCAACCAAACTAAAAAATAGTTACCATATACTAAAATTTAACTTCTCAGGAATAGACACAACAACAGAAGAAACTACAATAAAAGGTTTCAAAGAAGAAGTAAGTATTTCCATAGGTAAGTTTGTAGCAAAATATGGCTTGGATTTTTATTGTAATCAAGAATTGACAGCAGAAGGCCTATTTAGTAGTCTAATAGAAGCATTTAAAAACCAAAGAATAGGTGAAAAAATATATGTAATCATAGATGAATATGATTACTTTGCAAATGAATTATTAAATTTTCGTACAGATCAATTTAAAAGCCTAGTATCCAAAAATGAAAAAATAAGAAAATGGTATGAAATATTAAAAAGAGGAACAGAAAGTGTAGTAAATAGAATTTTTATAACAGGTGTCGCACCAATTACATTAGATAGCCTAACATCTGGTTTTAATATTAGTAAAGATATCACTTTAGATGCAGAATTTAACGAAATGATGGGGTTTACCAAAAAAGAATTAATAGAATTAATGGATAGCCAACAAATTTCAAAAGAAAATCAAGAAATGATACTTCCCATTATGAAAGAAAATTATGATGGTTATAAATTCTCTATCGATAGTAAAGAACAAATGTATAATTCTAATATGTGCCTATATTTCTTATCAGATTATATCGGACTTGGAAAAATACCTAATAGATTAGTCGATGTGAATATAGCGAGTGACTATAGTAAATTAGGAAAAATGCTTACCTTATGTAAAAGTGATAAAGCTTTAGAAATTATTAAAGATATTGTATCTGGTAATGGAATTTCAAGTGAAATTACAGAAAAATTTAATCCAGCTATGGATTTTACAGAAAAAGATTTAATTTCTATGCTATTTTATTTGGGGTATTTAACAATTGTAAAAGAAGATTTTGGTTATCCTCTATTGGCAATTCCAAATAAAGTGATGAAAGAATTTTATTAGGAATATTATGGGGTAATGATTGAGTTTAAATATTTAAAGAAAGAGGATAAAGATAAATTAGAAGTAAAAAAAGCGGAAGCCAAAAAACAGATTGAGGAATATAGTAGTTTTGAAGAAATCAAGGCTATTCCGAAATTGAAAAATTATACAGTTATTGCTGTAAATGATGAGATGTTTGTAGAGGAAATTGATTAAAGTATAAAGTGCCTAATGAATTGTATTATAAAAATATTGAAGTTTTTAGATAACTCCAGACTTTGTCAAGATTTATGGCAATCTTCCCATAATACTTGACAAAGTCGCAATTTTTACAGAACCAGATATTCTTAAATCATCTTTTTCAGAGTGTATTATTGCTAAATAACATTTACAATATAATCCATCTTCCTTTTCTAGCATTTCCTTCTCGAGATATAATTTTATTGTCTTTTAATTTTTTTAAATTCCATTTAATTCCAGATAAAGTGATATTCTCTATTTTCTTTGCTAATTCTTTTGTAGTTATCGTAGGATTCTCTTTTATGATTTCAATTATTTTCTTTTGAGTATTATTTATATTATCTGAATAATTAGTATAGTTTTCAGTATAGTTTTCGGTATAGTTTTTGGTATAGTTTTTGGTATAATTGCTATTACTTTCTTTAGTATATAATATTAATGTTGTTCTATTTGGATTAAATGTTTCTTCGATTTTAGGAATTATCCATCCTTTTTCTTTCCATACATCATTTATCATAGATAATCCAGAACCAGCTCTTTCTCCATATCCTAGATACGAAAACATTTTATGTAATAACGGGTTTCTAGGATCACTTAGTCCTCCTTTAAATGCTTCAGCTACTGGAATTCTCATATTCCCTGGATTAGCAAATTTAAAGTAATTTTCCCCTTTTTCTATAACGATACTTCCACTTTCATCATATTGTGTATGTATTAAACTGTTTGACAACGCTTCCCTAATACATTTATGAATAGTGGTATCTTCTATTCTCATTAAATTATTATCTAATTCAAACGGTATTTCTAAAT
>CALXRJ010000185.1 GCA_944390615.1 uncultured Clostridia bacterium
AATCCAGCAGGACTTATTTGGTCTAGTGTCATGAAGCAAATTCATACTGGCCTTCCTGGAGCCAGGTTTGAAATGTCAAGTGGTGTGGTAACAGCTACTATTTGTAGAGATTCTGGAAAAGTTGCAAATGCTAATTGTCCTAATACTTTTACAGAATACTTCTTGAAAGGCACGGTTCCTGATGGCTGCACACAACATTCTGGAAGTAGTTTAAATGTGAATAAAAATATAACCTCTACCAATCCATCCAGTTCTACCAATACTAGTACTGATCCTTCCCCTATGCAAGATTCGCCTCAAACTTCTAGTGAAGAAGCTTCTTCCACTTATGAAAATAATGCTACAAGTCAAGACGAAAGTCAAAATTCTTCTATGCAAAACAATCGTCAAAATACTACTACCAATTCTACAGAACAAAATGCTACAACTAATACATCTACTAGTACAAATGTAAATACAAATCTGACAAACACAAACCAAAATACCTCAACTAATAGTAGTAATCAAAATACAGCCAATACAGGTACAGTTTCTTCTAATCGTGTAAGTAATTCTACTGAGACAGAATTTTAGCCTGACACTTAAGTTTCAATAAAAATACACTCTCTTGCTAGGCAGAGTGTATTTTTTATTGTTTAGCATAAAATTTGTTTACCTCTCATAGAAATAGTATAGTAAGAGGTGTTGCTAATGAAAAAGTTTCGTATTTTTGTATTGAAAATTAGGCGCAATTTCATTGCTGGAATTTTTCTATTGTTTGTGGTTTGTTTAGTTTTGTTTTCATCGAGCAATATAACAGCTGCCAAGTCAGGATTAAAGTTGTGGGCAAATTCTGTTGTCCCTTCCCTTTTTCCTTTTTTTATTGCGACAGAAATTTTATCCAAAACTAATCTTCCTAGACTTTTTGGTAGAATTTTTGGTAAAATTATGAAACCTTTATTTCATATTTCAGGAGAAGGTAGTTTTGCGCTAATTATGGGATGGTTAAGTGGATACCCTGTGCGGGGCTAAAATTGCTGTAAATTTTAGAAACAATCATATTTGCACAAAAGAAGAATGTGAAAGACTTCTTAGTTTTACTAACAATTCTGGTCCTCTTTTTATTATTGGAACCTGTGGCATTACTTTATTTGGAAGTTCCTTAATTGGCTTTTTATTATTTTTTACGCATATTTTAGCATGTATCACAGTTGGTATTTTGTTTCGATTTTGGAAAAGAAAGACCCAAGAAAAAGTACATTATCATGCATCTGAAGCGGAAAATAAATTGCAAAATATTACTATTTTAAATTTAGGAGAAATTTTAGGGCAAAGTATTCAATCTGCTATTTCCACTCTACTTATGGTTGGTGGATTTATTGTACTTTTTTCGGTGATAATATCTATTTTAAAAGTAAGTGGTATAACAGATACTATTTCATTGCTTCTTGCGCCAATTTGTAACTTTTTAGGTATTCCGCAGCAAATAGCAAGTTCTTTATTTACTGGCATTTTAGAAATTACTAATGGAATTCAATTAATTAGTGAAATAAAATTAAAACAGATTTCGATTAATATCATTTTGACTGCATTTCTTTTAGGTGTTGGTGGAATTTCGGTATTATTACAAGTTTTAAGTATTGTTTCTAAATCTGACTTATCTATGAAACCTTATATCATAGGAAAAATTTTACAAGGATCTTTTGCTGCTTTTTATACCTTTTGGATGATTCAAATTTTTCCTGTATTTAATTTTAATTTGTAGATTATGTTTTAATAAAAATTTTAGGAGGTTGTTTATGGAAAAAGATTTTAATGAAAATACGAATAATTTTAATCCTTTTATGAATAATAGTATTGGTTTTGATATGAATGATATGTATAAAGACCCTATGTTTAACCCTATTGTTCAATATGAGCAGGCTTATAGTTATTATAAGTATCTTTGTATGCAAATGGATTATAAGATTAAATGTAAGGAATATGAAAATATGTGTCAAAATAGTAAAAATAATAGTTAGAAAATATGTTAAACTGATTTCATTTTCATTCTACAAAAAGGCCTAGAATTTACTGACTTATATTTCTTAGTAAATTCTAGGCTTTTCTTTCTCATTACTTTTCTATTTTTATGCAGTTTTTAATTCTAGTCTTAATTTATCTGCAATCATGGCTATAAATTCGGAATTAGTTGGTTTTCCTTTTGCTGCTGAAACTGTATAACCAAAAATATTTTGCATAAGATCTACTTCTCCTCTTCCCCAAGCTACTTCAATCGCATGGCGAATGGCTCTTTCTACGCGTGATGGCGTTGTGCCAAATTTTTGCGCTATTTGTGGATATAAACTTTTCGTAATTTGATTAATGACTTCAATATCATTAACTACCATCATGATAGCTTCTCTTAAATATTGATAGCCTTTTATGTGAGCTGGTACGCCAACTCCGTGAATTATGTTTGTAACAAGTGCTTCTAAATTATCTTCTCCTTTTGTTGAAGTTACATTTATGTAAGGTGTCTTTTTTGGCTCTCTAACAACGAAATTATTTGACCCATTTGGTCTGAAGTTTTTAATTTCTCTGATTCTTTGTAATAGAAGTTCAATATCAAATGGTTTTACCATATAATATTCAGCTCCTAAACTAATCGCTTTTTGTGTTATTTTGTCTTGTCCTACAGCTGATAACATAATGCAAATTGGTTTTTTATTTAAATTATTACTACTACTATTTACTCTTTCTAATACTCCAAGTCCATCTAAGTGAGGCATGATAACGTCTAAAATTGCTACATCTGGTGCTTTTTCTTTTACTAGGTCTACTGCTTCTAATCCATCTTTTGCAATTCCAATAACTTCCATATCTTCTTGATTACCGAGATATGTCGCAAGTGTTCTGCTAAATTCTTGATTGTCATCTGCAATTAATACTGTTATTTTTTCTTTCACAGCTTTATCCTCCTAAATATAAATTTAATTGTAAAAATTTTACAATTTGTATTATA
>CALXRJ010000186.1 GCA_944390615.1 uncultured Clostridia bacterium
AACCAAAAAAGAAAAAATGATGAGAGATGGATCTTTAAAAGACATGAACCAAGTTGCATCACCAAAACATGAAATCGAAAATGAAATTCTAAAATATGCATATTATGAAATCAAACCACTTGCACCAGAAGATGCCATGCTAGCATTGCAAGAAAGACCAACACATAATTTCTTACCATTTATTAATGTAGAAAACAATAAAGTTTGTGTTATTTACAAATTAAAAGATGGCAAAAATTATGGAATTGTAGAGCCAGAGGCTTAAAAGTCAAGAAAAAAATAAATAAAAAACAAACTCATGCCATAAAAAAATAATGTGAGTTTGTTTTTTTATGCCAATTACAGCAACTTTTCACAGCATTTAAAACCGATTATGTAAATAAAACTTGCAAAAAGTTGAAAAATATGGTATAATTTCAAACATATTCGCTAAAAATAAGAAATAAAGGAGAGTGTATATTATTTTAAAACCAAAAATATTTTATCATACGAAAGAAATAGCAAAGGTTATAACAATAATAATAACAGGGTTTTTATTAATTTTAGCGATGATTTTTATAAAATATAAACCAGTATATGAAGTAACAGTTGCAGGAGAAAAACTAGGCTATATAAAAAATTTAAATGAATTTCAAAACTTACTACAAAACGAAATTATAAACCAAGAAGGAGCCAACATAGCAAATGTCTCCTTAACAGATGAGCCAACCTATGAATTAAAACTACTTACCAGAACCAATGATTCCAATGAAGCAGAAATCATAGAGCAATTAAAAACAAACCATACCATGATAACTTATCAATATTATGAAGTAGCACTAAATAATGCAACAACAGCATATGTAGACACCTTAGAAGAAGCAGAAGAATTAGTAAATGAAATCAAAACAGAATTTGAAGGTGATGATTTAGAACTAAATCTTCAAATCAATGAACACCTTACCGAAAATAAAGCAGAAATCCATACAGACTCATTAGAAGTAGCAGAAACCACTGTGCAGACAGCAGCACAAGAAATAAAAGAAGAAAGTGAAGCTTTAGCTATTATCAATGATGTAAAATTATCTGTTTTACCAGTAACAGGCAGAATTACATCCAGATATGGAGAATCCAGTTCATTAAGACGTTCTACCCATACAGGATTAGATATAGCTTGTACCACGGGAACAGATATCAAAGTAGTAGCGAATGGAACCGTAACATTTTCCCAATATAATGGTTCTTATGGAAAGCTTGTAAAAGTAGACCATGGGAATGGTGTAGAAACTTGGTATGGGCATTGTAGTAAACTTTACGCAGAAGTAGGAGACGAAGTAGAAGCAGGAGATGTTATAGCAGCAGTTGGATCAACTGGAAATTCAACAGGACCACATTTACATTTTGAAATAAGAATAAATGGGATTACAGTAAATCCACAAAATTATGTATATTAAAAGATACTTTTGGGGACGGAGGAAAAAAATATCATTTTTGATATTTTTTCCTCCGTCCCCAAAAATATCTTTACAAATAAAATATTTAACTATATAATAGGAAAAAAAGAAAGGGAATGATAAAAATGGCAAATTCAAAATTAATCGTAGTAGAAGGAGCACAAGGAGCAGGAAAAACAACTTATACAGATTATATCAGATATTCCTTAAGTTACACCAATTTATATAGACTTTGCGGAACTGCAGATAGTTCTATAACAGGGTTACAAAAGGCAAAAAGTATGTATGAAACCTTATTAGATTATATTAAAAATCTTGAAAATAAAAGTATTAACCTAGTATTTGATAGAACATTTTTTACAGAAGAAGTATATTGTAGATTAGGAAAAAAAGCCTATTCTTTTACAGAAGTGTATCAAGATTTATTAGAAAAATTTAGTAATTTAGATTTTGATATTTATTATATCACATTATATTTAGAAGACAAAAACGAATTTAAACAAAGATTAAATAGAAGTGGAAAAGCCATATTTGAAGCTTCTAAATTCGGTGTAGAAAATAGTATAGCCCAACAAAAAGAATATTTAAAAATGGCAGAAGAAATAAAAAATAAATATCCAAATATCAAAGTAATTAATATCAAAACAGATAAAGCAAAAGAAGAAGTTGAAAAAGAAATACGCGAAAAAATAGGTTATTAATCAAGCATACAGGCTAAAAAAGATGTAAAACAAAGCAGATAAAAAAGAAACAGGTAACTACTTATGTAGAACAATGTCGAAAAATGCGAATAAATCAAAGAAAAATCTAAATAACTATTGCAAAATTAAAAAACTTGTGGTATATTATGTAAGGTTGTAAAAATTGAGGAAAGGAAGTAAAAGTGAAAACATTTTTTGATGGAGTATTTATAGCAAAAGAGCATTTAGAGGAGGCTGGCATCGAATACCCCATAAAGCTAGAATACTATAAAACATCAGGAGAAGAAAATGTTGAAGCTAAATATGGAATTGAAGTAGTAACAACCTAGTATTTAGATGGAAATGTAAAAATAGAAACCAAGAAAATAAAAAATCTAACAAACAATATAGAAGAAGAGGAGAAAATATTAACTTTATTAAGAAATAATGAAGTAACTCCAATTGGAGTAGAGGATGTTTTAAAAGAAATATTGTAAAATCAATAAGAAAGAGAGTAAAGAATTTGAAAATTATTTAAAAAGATAGTATGATCCAAAATACTATCTTTTAATTTTTTTAGAGCAGTTTTTACCAATAAGGCTTATTTATACCAGTTGTAAAATGTAACAAACCAGGCATCAGATATTGTATTTTTTCTTTATAAAGATTGACTTTTATAGGAAATCTTTGTATAATTTATACGATTTAAGCAAGTGAAAGGAGCAGATTATGGCAGACAAATTAATCATAGTGGAATCACCTGCAAAGGCAAACACTATCAAAAAATTCCTAGGAGGCAGTACCAAAGTAGTAGCTTCCATGGGACATATTAGAGACCTACCAAAATCGAAACTAGGAATTGATGTAGAACACGATTTTGAACCAGAATATATCAACATTAGAGGAAAAGGAGACTTAATTAAATCCTTAAAAAAGGATGCAAAAGCTGCTAAAACTGTGTATCTTGCAACCGACCCGGACCGTGAGGGAGAAGCAATTGCATGGCATTTAGCACATATATTAGAAGCAGATGAAAATAAAATTACCAGAGTAACTTTTAATGAAATAACCAAAGGAGCAGTACAAAAAGCAATAAAAGAACCAAGAGATATTGACATCAATTTAGTAGATGCCCAACAAGCGAGAAGGGTATTAGACAGAATAGTAGGTTACAAAATAAGTCCTGTTTTATGGAAAAAAGTAAAAAGAGGATTATCTGCAGGACGTGTACAATCAGTTGCAGTTAAACTAATAGTAGACAGAGAAGAAGAAATTGAAAAATTCATACCAGAAGAATACTGGAATTTATATGTAAATTTACTAGATGAAAAATCCAAAAAAGAATTTGAAGCACATTTTTATGGCAAAAACGGTAAAAAAATAGAACTTCATACCAAAGAAGAAGTAGAGGAAATTTTAAAAGCAATCGATAAAGCCAAATATATTGTAACAGACATCAAAAAAGGAGAAAAGAAAAGAACACCAGCGCCACCATTTACAACCAGTACCATGCAACAAGAAGCCTCTCGAAAATTAAATTTCACCTTAAAAAGAACCATGTCAATAGCACAAGGATTATATGAAGGAGTAAAACTACCACAAGGACATACAGGTTTAATAACCTATATGAGAACAGACTCAACCAGAATTTCAGAAGAAGCAAGAGCAGCTGCTAAAGAGCAAATTGTTGCAACTTATGGAGAAAGCTATTATGAAAATCGATATTACAAAACCGGTAAAGATGCTCAAGATGCCCATGAGGCAATTAGACCAGCTCATATTGAACTTCACCCAGATGAGGTAAAACCATATATATTGCCTGAGCAATATAAATTATACAAACTAATCTACAATCGATTTTTAGCCAGCCAAATGGCAGCAGCAGTATTTGATACCATGCAAGTTTTAATCAAAGCAAATGGCTATGATTTTAAAGCAAATGGCCAAAACTTAAAATTCCAAGGATTTATGGCATTATATGTAGAAGGAACAGATGAGAAGCAAGAAGAAGAAAAAGCAATGCTACCACCTTTAG
>CALXRJ010000187.1 GCA_944390615.1 uncultured Clostridia bacterium
CAACTATCATCTTTTTAAATTCTTCATCATAACTCTTATTTTTTGCCACTTTGAACACTCCTTTCCAAGCGTATAAAACTATTATAACATCTCTACGCTTTCGTGTCCAAAATCTATCTTAACACCAGTAAAAAATCAATAATTAACCATTAATAATTTTTATTGCAAAAGGTACTACTTCTTTAGAACTATGATGTACATTAGGCATAGAAACAAACTTCCAATTTGTTTCTATATTATTATCTTTAGCATAATTTATTGCTGAATTAAAATAATTGATTGCTCTTTCATATCGTGTTTTCCCTTGTTTTAAATCATTTGGAAGTGCATTTAAATATTTACTTTTCACATCTTGCTCACCAGCCAATATATATACTTCTTTGGTTAAAGATTTATCTATCCTCTCTTTAAACTCATTTAAATTTTTTATACCATAAGGATAATTGCTTGTTATATCATAAAAAGTATATAGTCCCGCATTTGCACATAAATATTTTTTACAGTACTTACTATTTCCAAACATTAAAAACCTATGAGCAAATTGTGAACCTGATGAATGCCCAAATATAATATATCCATTATTTTTTATATTAAATTCTTTTATAAATTCAATATAAATTTCATCTATATTATGATAAATCCAATCAGACTCATTTTTTATATTATTATCATAAGACATCTCCGGAGTGTAAATATCTTGCGAGCAATAATCATAGTCTATATTGATTATATTTCCATATTCATGATCAGCTATAGAATAATGAGATTTGTCAAACTCTGGCGCTATAATAATATATTTATTTTTATTCGTAGGTTTTATCCAAATTTTTAAATAATTTAAAGCATCTCTAAAACAACCACTCATAACAAATACTATTTCCATTTCGTTAATATTGCCTTCCGGAATATATGTAAAAATGTTCATATTATAATTTTTATTTTTGTCTCTATGCTCAAATATTTTTATTCTACTTAAATATTTATTATCTATCATATACATTACTCCTAACTTTTAAAATCCATTTTCCTTTTAGATTGTCATTTTCTAAATCAAATTTATATTCTTTTAGTTTCTTTTGAGATAATAGTAAAATACGTAGGAAATTTATTTTTTGTATATTCAACAAAATGTGTATCATCTATAATTTCTATTTTAGATAAATCACTTCGCCATACATAATTAGAATTATCTGTAATAATATCCCACAACTTATTTCATCACAAGAAAATTGCTTTTTTATATTTGATCTAATTATAAGTGCCTCCATAAATTGTAAGTTGTCGCACTGATTTATATTCTATTTATTATAAATTTTATACAAAATTTTATCGTATAATACCTTATAATTTACTCTAATCGTATAATACCTTATAATTTACTCTAAAAATCTCGGAATATTGGTTTTAGGAGCTATTTTCTCATAAGAAAACAGCTCCTATTTTATAAAACCTTATGTAATCCTTTTTCAATGTTGATTTCTTCTCTCATTTCTAAAACTAGCTAGCCTCTCTTCTATAGTCATCTCTCTTTTATTTTGCTGATTTCTTCCCATATCTCCGCCTCGTTCTCCACCATCGTCAGCATTTTGTCTTTCCCAACTTTTTTGTATTTTCTTATTTTCCATTTCATGATGGTTCATTTTTATATTTTCTATATCCTCCCATATTCCGCATAATAAGTTCACCATCTATTCCTTCTCTGTCATATACTGTATATAATCTGTCACATATTAGACTTACACATCTTTCTATTGCTTTACGCTCTTCACTTAACTCACTTAACTGCTCATTTTTATACATGTCATTTGTAACTTCACTATTCTTTAATATTTCTTTACATTCCAAACCTATTGTTAAAATTTCGCGTTCTAACTTCCAGATTTTATCAATTTCATCACCATAAAGAAGTTCTTTGTTTTGTGGTATTTGGCTTAATTTTTGGATTAATATTTCATTTTCTTTTGACAATTGATGTATTTTTTCTGGATAATTAGACTTCATACTTTCTTTAAAATTATTACTCATATCTTTTATACCTCCTTATTACAAATTACATAATAAGTAAATTTTTTCACATATTAATATTATACCATATTTTTGAATAGTTGGCAAATTGTACCAATAGTAACAAGTGGTAACGAATAAAAAGTTCGTTTATTAGAAAATTAAAGTTTTTAAAAATGATTTTCTAAATATTTTTCCATTATATACATATTTTCTTCATTAAGTTTTTCTCTTCCATCCTTATATCTATACCCCAATTTATAATAAAATTTATGGGCTGTAATAGATGCTGGAATTACAAGTTTTTTTATTGGTAATTGTTTTGCATATTCTTCTATCTTTTGTATTAAACATCTTCCAATATTATGACCATGTTCTTCAGGTTTTACAAATACAGTTAATATCCAATATTCATCATTAGCATACCTAGATTTATCTATTCCTGCTGTTCCTACAACCTCGTTATCTTTCAGTGCTACATATACCTTTTCTCTATTACTTAATGTTTCGTTTAGTTTTTTTACATTAAAATCTTTAGCCATTTCTTTAGTTTTCTCTAGTCCATAGTCTTTACTATTTATCTCTAATAAATTTCTAATGACAATAATTGAAATTGGGTTAGCATATTTTGATTCATATTCCTTTATTTCTATCATCTTTGTCAACTCCTATTTCAAATTTATCCAATATCTTAAATATGTATATTTATCTTCTTCATTATAATAACTATTTTCATATATTCCGCCATTTTTTTCTATCACTTTTTTTGATGCAATATTAAAATCTTTACAAGTAATCAAAACTTTTCCTTTATTTATTTTTTTGAATTCTTCTAATGCTAATTGCAACATTTTTGTAGCATAACCTTTACTTCGTTCACTTGGTCTTACACTATAACCAATAAATCCTCCAAATTTCATTAATACCGGAACTTCTTGCCATCTTAATCCTATAGCTCCAACTAGTCTGTTATTCTCATCCAGAGCTAAATATAGTGTATGTGTTGAATATTCTTTTGGTAGTTGGTTTTCATCTTTATTTTTTTCTAAATCTTCTATCCATTCATTAAAACTCATTTTATCTAAATTTTCAAAATCTCTGATTCCTTCAAATCTATCTAATCCTGGTATGAGTTCACTATTCATGTATTCATTGTACATTTTTCTTACTTGTTCCTCATCTTCTTTTCTTACTTCTCTTATTACTATCTTCATAAAATTAAATTCCTTTCATTTTTTACCATATTACCATAAAATCACATATTTATCAATTACCACTCCAATTTTAGCAATAAATCATGCACCAAAAGCAAAAATTGTTTACTGCTAGTTATTTAGGCATATTCGTTTTAGGAGCTGTTCTTGTCTAGCAAACAGCTCCTAACTTTATATTTATATAAATGATAAAATTTTAGGCACAAATATAATAAGTCCTATAATTGCTGCTCCTATTGCCAATACCAATACCGCACTTGCTGAAATATCTTTGGCAAGTTTTGCTTTTTCATTTTTCTGTGGCATTACAATATCCACAACTGTCTCAATCGCAGTATTAAATAATTCTCCACTAATTACTGCTGCAAAACAAGCAATACATATCATCCATTCTTGGCGATTCAGTTTTAATAGAAAACCTGCCATAATTACTAAAATCATAATTAAAATATGAATTTTCATATTTCTTTCTGTTTTAAAAGAAGAATAAAAACCTTCTATAGCATATTTAAAACTATTGATTATTTTTTTTATTTTCATGATTCTTTCCTTTATATTTTTCTTTCATTTCTTGGATATTTTCTTTGGTATATCCTACTGTAATATTTCCATTTTTATTTAAAATGGTATTCCAAATTTCGTCATATACTTCTTTTTGTGCTTTTGTAATTCCAGCAATTGTTGCTATTGTGTGCGTTTTTCCATCATTGGTCATAACCTTTATCGCTTGTGATGTTTTAATTCCATTGGTTCTTTGCTCATAAGCATACATCCATACAATATCTTTGTAATCAATTACATTCATTTTTCCTTTAAATGTAATAATATAATGGTCTGTTAGATACATATGTGTTTTTTCATAATAAAAAGCATTCGGACTATTCATTTCATCATCTAGTGTATTTACTATATCCTGATCCATTTTTTCCAAATTCTTTTCAAAACTAAAATTTTTGTAGACCATGCCAATAAATCCTATTCCACCTATGATTAGTAATAGAATAAATAAATATTTTGCCATAAGAGCTGATGAGTTTTCTGAAAGGGACATATCTAAATAAATATTGCCAAAATAAGAATAAAACTCTTCATCACTTGTTATTTGATATGCTTCTTCCATATTTTCATTATACACTTCGATTGCTAGGTCTTTGATTTCCGCTGGAATTTCAGCCGTTATTCCCTCTACTATCACAGGATTTTCCGCAATTTCTTCGTGATTTAATGTTTCAAAATCTGCTTGATCCATATAAGCTATATAAAGATATTGTCCATCTGTTACGATATAATAGCTTTCATCAATTCCGTCTGCTACAGCAAATTGATATGGTGTTGCATTTATATTTAAATATGCTTTTTTATCTGTATTTTCCCCATCACTTAAAATTAATGTATTTAAATCTGTCTTTTCTGAATCTAGCCTTTCATTAATTTGTTGTTCCCACATTTTAAAGGCAAAGGCCAATATAATGATGATAAAAAATATGACCATATTCCTTACCATCATACTTTTTTCTTTTTGAACATTTTTGTTCGTAAATTTTTTCATATTTAATTCCCCCTTTTATTTTATTGGCGGAGCAAGAGGGATTTGAACCCCCGCGCCGATTGCTCGACCTATCAGTTTTCGAAACTGATCTCTTCAGCCACTTGAGTATTGCTCCATTATATTGTTAGGGACATTTTTTGGCTGTGTCCCCAAAAATATCAATTATAAATTTTATGTGTTACCATTGGTGTTTCTTCTGTTATTTTTCGAAATACATAACCATTTTCTAATCCATAATCAATAATAGCAGATAAAGCATCTACTGTTTTTTGGTTATTAGAAAAATCGTGCATTAAAACAACATTTTTTCTATTTTCTTTTAATCCTGTTATTACATTATTGTATACATCATCTTTATTTTTTGCACAACCAGCATCATCTGAATCAACATTCCAGTCAAAATATCGATATCCTTCTTCCACTACTCTTCTAGTTAATTCTGTCATAATTCCTTCAGAATATTTTTTGCTTACTGTATTGGAACTTCCGCCTAAGAATCTTATAATATTGGATTTTTTTCCTGTGGTTTGATATACTTGGTCTTGTATCTTTTTAAAATTTTCCATACATGATTCTTGCGAACTATAAACTTCAGAATAAGAATGGGAATATCCATGTAACCCTACTGTATGCCCTTTTTCTACTTCTTTTTTTACTAATTCTGCATTTTTTTCATTATAATGTACCACAAAAAAAGTAGCTTTTATATTTTTTTGCTCTAATATATCTAATATTTGTGGCGTAATGTCTGAGCTTGGCCCATCATCAAATGTTAAGTAAATAATTCCTTTTGCATTTTCTTCTTCTTGCTTTTCTCTTGCTCTTTCTTCTTCCTCTTTTTGCTTTTGCTCTTGCTGCTTAAGTATGCGTTGTTCTTCTGCTTGTCTTTCTTGTTCTGCTAATTGTTCATTTATTTTGTTTTTCTCAAGCTTATCGCGATTTACCTTAATAATTACTCCAAATAATAGGATTAATAAAATGATAATAATTCCTAATATAATCATTAATATATACCTATATTTTAACAATTTGTTCCCATTTATTACTTCTTTTAATGACATTTTTTACACCCGTTTTTGGAAAATTTATAAAAGTGACTATTGCTATTTTTATTTTATGATTTGACTCATTCTACCATAAACTAAGCTTACCCAAGTACTAGATGCTGGACAAAATTTGGTTTTTACAGCTGATAAAGTTTTTCCATAATAGTATTTTCCACCTTTTGTTAAATAATTGGTATGTAATACTCTAGCTGCTTCTCTTAGTCCACTATCTACTGATGCATAACTGATTAATTTACCATTTGACATTAAGCTTATGTAATTATGTGTTCTTCTATGATTTTGCGCTATGTCCCAACCGGATTCTGCTGAAATAATACCACAGAAAAATATTTCGTTTAGAGAATATTCTTCACATAAATCATATATTTTTCCCGCATTTTCTTCGAAAAATCCGGATGTGTCTTGTTTGACGCCAGCAATTAAAGTTATAAAATCTTCTCTGGATAGTCCTGTTCTAACTGTTAAATCCATATTTTGAGAAATTTTTACTTCACTGATTGAAATATATTTTGTTTCTTGTTCTAGCTCAGTATTATTGTCTGAATTTGCTTTTTCTTCGCTAGTTTCGTTTTCTGGTATTTCTGTATTGTTTTCTGTTACTCCTGTTGTATTTTCTACTAAATTTTCTTCTTCCTCATTTTCTTGGTCTTGTGAACTTCTTTGTTTACTTCTTGATAATTCTTCCGACCTTGAACTGGTTCTATTTTGCTGTGTTCTGCTTGATACTTGTACCCCTTCTTGTTCTATCATACCAATATGATTTTCCAGTATAGTATTATTTTTATGTGTTTGGTAATATTTTATTCCTATTGTTGTTGCAACTATTATTCCGATGAAAAATAATATCACATAGATTAATCGAATGGATATTATTTTTGGTTTTTCTTGTTTCATAAATATATCAATCTCCTTTTATATCAGACCTCCCTATTATAGCATTATTTGTTATATTTTGTCAAATTGCTTGCTATTACCTATGTTTCGTGTTAAAATAAGGAATGTTATAACTTTTTAGGAGGTGGCATATGGCATTTGATGGAATTATGACAAAATGTATTACACAAGAATTAAAAAATATTGTTGGCTATAAAATCGATAAAGTTTATGAACCTGATAAAAATACTATTTTATTAGGTCTATATGGAAATGGCACAAATCTTTCGTTATTGATGTGTATTTCCGCTCATCATTGTCGATTACATTTAACCTCTCATGAGCAAAAAAATCCACCTGTTGCTCCTAATTTTTGTATGCTACTTAGAAAGCATTTATTTGGTTTTAAAATAAAAAATATTTATACCGTTGATTTAGAGCGTATTGTATTTATAGACTTAGAAAATAAGGAAAATCCAAATAAACCAATCTATAAAAAATTGATTATTGAGCTAATGGGAAAACATAGCAATATTATTTTAACCAATGAAAATGAGATTATTATTGATAGTATGCGCCATACCTCAGTAGAGGAACATGCGAATCGAGATGTTTACCCAACAGCTAGATATTTTTTTCCAGAAACCAAAAAATATAGTTTTTTAGAGTTAAAGGATTTTGAAGATTTTTATGCCAAAATAGAACCAAAACTTACAGATTTTATTGCACTGCAAGCACAAAATATGGATAATCTTTCTATTGCTAATTTTAAACTTGATAAAATCATCTCTAGCACTTTTAATGGAATTAGTTTGTCTTTTGTTCAAAATATAATTCAAAAACTAAACATCACAGAGCTTTCTAAAGATGCATTAGCGGCTATTTACCAAAAAATCAAAGAAATGATTGATTCTAATTCTTTGGATTTATTTTTAACAGATGATAAAAAAGATTATTTTCTTTATCCTTCTTCTCAAGATAATTTAGAACCTTATCGTTTAAATTTTGCAATTGATGATTTTTATTTTGAAAAGGAATCTTCTGAATTATTTAAAAATTATAGAAATAGTATTTTGCACTTAATTTTAGCTACTCTAAAAAAGTACGAAAAACGTTTAGAAAATATTGACCATAAGCTTAGTGAATGTAAGGATATGGATAAATTTCGATTATATGGTGAATTGATTACTTCTAATTTGTATAAAATACCTGCTCAAAATTTGGATCGTGTGGAAGTAGAGAATTATTATCAGAATAATGAATTAATTACAATTCCTTTGGATAAAAAATATTTACCTTCTTATAATGCTAAGAGATATTTTAAAAAATATGCTAAATTAAAAAATGCGCTAG
>CALXRJ010000188.1 GCA_944390615.1 uncultured Clostridia bacterium
TTAACCTTTGAAAAAGTACAAGATATGAGATATGGCGAAAACCCACACCAAAAAGCAGCTTTATACAAAGAAATTGGAAAATGTGAAGGTTCTTTAACAACAGCAAAACAATTAAATGGAAAAGAACTATCTTTCAACAATATCAATGATACCAATGGAGCCTTAGAACTACTAAAAGAATTTGAAGAACCAACAGTTGTTGCTTGTAAACACGGAAATCCTTGTGGAGTAGGAAGCGATAGCGACATTTACACGGCTTGGCAAAAAGCATTTACGGCTGACAAAACTTCTATCTTCGGAGGAATTGTGGTATCTAATCGAGAAATAACTGTAAAAATAGCCCAAGAAATGAAAGAAATCTTTTTAGAGGTAATTGTAGCACCATCTTATGAGCCAGAAGCATTAGAATTATTAAAAACCAAGAAAAATGTTAGAGTATTGCAATTAGATGCTATTTCCCAAAAACAAAGAGAAAATGCCTATGATGTGAAAAAAATAAATGGAGGAGCCATTATCCAAACCATTGATTCAAAATTATTGGAAAATTATGAGGTACTAACCAATCGAGCTCCAACTGAAAAAGAATTAGAAGATTTATTATTTACTTGGAAAATTGTAAAATATGTAAAATCCAATGGAATTGCTATCGGAAAAGCAAAACAATCCATCGGAATTGGACCAGGACAAGTGAATCGAATTTGGGCAACCAAACAAGCCATAGAACATGGGGAAGAATTAATCGGAAAAGGAGTAACAAAAGGAGCTGTACTTGCCTCAGATGCCTTTTTCCCGTTTAGTGATTGTGTAGAAGAAGCTCACAAGGCAGGAATTACAGCGATTGTACAACCAGGTGGCTCAATTAAAGACCAGAATTCGATTGATAAGTGCAATGAATATGGAATGGCGATGATTTTTACTAAGATGAGACATTTTAGACATTGATGGGAAAATTAAAGGGAGTTTCAAATGAAAAAATATAACCAAATCATAACAAAAGAATTAAATAGAGTACTGCCATATCATTTATTGGGAGTAGTGTGTCATGCAATCGTAATCTACCTAACCTTCAAAATCCCAGAAAGCATAGGAAAAATACTAGATATGCTATCTCAGGACAATGTGGATAAAGGACTAATTATACAAGAAGCCTATTGGCTAATCTTTTATTCTAGTATTCTTATGATTATGATAGCAGTTATTTCTTATCTATGGAGATATAGAATTTGAAAAGGTATCTATGCAATATGGAGATAACAAAGTCTTAAAAGATATTTCCTTTATCATAAAAGAAGGAAGTAAAGTAACAATAGCCGGAAAAACAGGTGTAGGAAAAACCACTATGATGAATATTTTAATGAGATTATATCCTTTTCAAAAAGGAAGAATTTTAATTGGTGGAAAAGAGATTACCAAAATAAGAATAAGAGATGTCCGAAAAAATATTTCTTATATATCTCAAACCCCATATATTTTAGAAGATACACTAAAAAATAACATTATCTTAGGGGAAGATACCATAACAGAAGAACAAATCAGAAGCGTGGCAAAAGAAATCGGGTTTGAAAATACATTAAGTCAATTTAAAAATGGTTTAGAGGAAAAAATAACAAAATCCAAACTATCCTATGGGCAGTTACAGATGATAGCCTTTTTAAGAGCTATTTTGCATAAAGCTAATATTTATATATTTGATGAACCAACTTCCAATATAGACTTAAAAACAGAGGATAGAATACAAAAATTGATTGATCGAATTACAAAAGAAAGTACGGTTATTATTATTGCACATAGAAAGTCTACCATTGAGAGTTCAGATAAGATTATTTATTTGAAAGATGGGAAAGTGGATATGATTAAAAATAAATGTTAGAAAAATAGGATACATAAATTTTCAATAAACCTAAGAGGAGGAAAAGAATGTTAAAAGCTTATAGTGTTATTAAAAACTTAGATAAAAAAGCATGTGAAATCATTAGAAATAACGCAATACAACTAGATATTTCAAATTCTGATAGAAGACCAGATAAAGAAGGATTAATTAAATTACTAAAGGATTATGATATTCTTATAATAGGAATAGAAGATAAATTCGAAAAAGATATGTTGCCAATTGTAGAAAAGAAAAAGATTATAGCAACCGTATCAATTGGTTTAGACCATATAGATAAAGCTTTTTTAGAAAATGATAATATTAAGATAATTAATTGTCAAAATGCAAATGTAGTATCAGTAGCAGAGCATATTTTCGCATTGATACTAGGGCTAAAAAAACGAATCATAGAAGCAAATGATATTTCCATACGAGGTGAAAATAGAAAAAAATTATCAATGAGAAGCAATGATATAAGTGGCAGTATACTTGGTGTTATAGGTGCAGGAAAAATTTCTCGTGAAGTAATAAGAATTGCTAAAGTATTTAATATGAAAATTATTTGTAACACATTGAATCCAAACCAACATAAAGATTTAAGAAAACAGGGAGTAGAATTTGTATGTTTAGACGAATTACTATCAAATGCTGATATTATAACAATTAATATACCGCTCAATGAAGAAAATAAAAATATAATTTCTAAAAACAGAATTGGATTAATGAAAAAAACAGCAACATTTATAAATACAGCAAGAGGCGAATTAGTAGATATGGTTGAATTAATGAAATATGCTGACGAAAATAAGACATTTTATGTTGGTTTGGATATTGATGCTGAAAATTATAAAGAAATTTTAAATGCAAAAAGAAATAATGTAATCGTAACACCACACATAGCTGGAGTGACACAAGAAGCGGTGGAAAGAATGGATGAAGAAGTGGCAAATAGATTAGTAAAATATACGAGTGAAATAAAAATGGAGAGGAACTAACAAATGGAAGAAACACAGAGCCTAATTATTTAATGTAAATAATTATATTTATCAATTAGAATATATATCATTTATTTGATGTTTCTTTCTTATTATTATGAAGCAAAAACAAAAATAAAAATAACTACACAAACAGATAATAAAAAACTAAAAGACAAAATGAGAATTGAAAGAAGGATGATAATGAAATACATAAAAGAAGAAGAAAATCCAAAGGTAAAATATAGAAAAAGACCATAAGGTCTTATGGGTAAATCCAGAAGAATATATGGATAAGTTATTTAGAGAATGGCAAAAGTATATATTAAAAGAATACGTTTCGACATTGGATAAAAGAAAATAATATCAAATATTTCATAGTTAGTGTATTGGTTGAAAATGTAAATAATTCGAGGTTCTTTTTGGTTCACGAAAACTCCATGTAAAACAGGAAAGAGCCAATATAAAATTAAAGCCATTTGAAAATGGCTTTAATTTTATATTAATCATAAGGCTTAAACGGAAAATCAAATCCAATAAACAAATGAAGTTTCATATTTAAAAACTTATCGATATCATCTTTAGCCTGAGGAGAAACCTCATTTATTCTACAAACCTTATTCTCCAAATCAACCAAAGGAATCACATATCTTTTCTTACCTTTCACACTAGTACAATAAATGTCAGAATTAGGAACATCGCTTTTATAGACAGAATCTCTGGTAGCATTTTGAAATTGTTGAAAAGCATCTTTTATA
>CALXRJ010000189.1 GCA_944390615.1 uncultured Clostridia bacterium
AATTACGATTTAGATGAATAATATTGGAACTTTCATCTTTCTTTACTTTTATATTTTTAGTATTCGATTTATATGTTTGTTGCTTGTGTATTGTATTATTTTTCTTATTTGTACTCATAAATTCGCCTCTTTTGTTAAAAATTTGCAATTATATTGTATAGTAAAAATCTATAAAAAGCAACAAAGACACATAAATTTCACAATAAAAGATAGTGAATAAAAATATTGAAAAAAATATTAATATACAATATAATAAAAACAATACAAAAATGAAAGGAATGAGAATATGAGCAATATTTTAGAAGATACTCAATTCATTATGAAAAAATATAAAATTAAAGCTAATAAATCTTTGGGACAGAACTTTTTAATTAACCAAAATGTAGTAGATAAAATTGTAGAAAGCAGTCAAATAACTAAAAATGATTTGGTTATTGAAATAGGACCGGGATTAGGAACATTAACTAAAGAATTGTTGGAAAAAGCTGGAAAAGTAATCTGCATAGAATTAGATAAAAAGATGATAAAAATATTGACAGATAGATTTTCACTATATGAGAATTTTGAAGTAATTCATGAAGATGTCTTAAGAATTCATTTAAATAAAATTATAAAAGAAGAAAAAGAAAAAAATGGATTTCAATCTGCAAAAATAGTAGCAAATTTGCCATATTATATTACAACACCAATCATAATGAAACTATTGGAAGATAGACTAGATTTAGAAAGTATTACTGTCATGATCCAAAAAGAAGTAGCAGATAGATTGATTGCAACACCCGGGGAGAAAGAAACAGGAGCAATTACATATACTGTATATTATTATGCAACAGCAGAGGGTGTTTTAGAAGTACCAAATGATTCATTTATACCAGAGCCAGAAGTGACATCAAAAGTGATAAAACTAACATTAAGAAAAAAGCCACCAGTAGAAGTAAAAAGTAGAGGAGTGATGTTTAAAATTATTAAAAGTGCATTTATGCAAAGACGAAAAACATTATTAAATGCATTGACAAATACGAAAGTATTTATGTCTAAGGAAGAAGGCATAGGAATTTTAAAAGAGCTGGATTTGGATGAGAATGTAAGAGCTGAAAAATTAACCTTAGAAAATTTTGCAGAGATAACCAACAAAATACTTGTAGATGAATAAAAATGAGAAACGTTCAAATTTTTACGTTTCTTCGAGAACTTGAAGAAGTGAAAATAAAAAACAAAAAGAAAAAATATACATGGAGGAAATATGGAAAAGAGAGATTTGGTAGACAAAAATAGAAAATACATAGGAGAAACAACCATTACAGAAAGTAATATTACAGAAGGTAAATATATCCAAATAGTCATTATGTGTATTGAAAATGATAAGAATGAATTTCTAATTCAAAAAAGAGCACTAAAGAAAAATGGAAAATGGGCTTTAACAGGTGGGCATGTTATTTCTGGGGAAGACAGTGTAACAGCAGTTTTGAGGGAAACACAAGAGGAATTAGGTTTAGAATTAGAAGAAAATGAAGTAGAATTAATATTTGGCAAAAGAGCATATGATTGTTTTGTAGATATTTATTATATAAAAAAAGATATAGAACTTTCAGACTTGAAATTAGAGAAAGAAGAAGTAGAAAATGTAGAATGGGCTAATTTAAAACAAATTAGAAATTTAAAAGAGAAAGGAACATTTTTAGAATATCATTATAATTGTTTAAAGGAATGTATATATTTTATAAAAGAAGTAGAAGAGGAGAAAAAGAGATGTATAAACTAGTGGCAATAGACTTAGACGGAACTTTAGTAACAGATGACAAAAAATTAACCAAAAAAACGATAGAAACTATAAAGGAGGCTTCAGAAAAAGGCGTAAAAATTATGATTTCAAGTGGAAGAGCATTTTATCGATTAGAAAAATTTGTGGATGAGTTAGGTCTGAGAAAAGAAGATCAATGTACCATTTGTTTTAATGGTGGAATGATTGTAGATAATATTAGTAAAGAAATTTTATATTCAAAAAATTTAGAGGAAGAAGAAGTAAAGGAATTAATTCAATTAGGAAGATCATTAAAATTACCAATTATGATATATGGAAAAGATACACATTATGTAGAAAAAGTACCAGAAGTTGTACAAGAAAACAAGAAAAATTTAAAAGGAATGCACTTAAAATTAGTAAATTTTGATAAGTTAAATTTTAATGAAAAACAAAATCATATTTACAAAGTTTGTTTTATAGATAAGCCTGAAACAATCGTAGAAAAAAGAAAAGAAATCTCAAAAGAAATGATGCAGAAGTATGAAATAACAAGCAGTGTTCCTGAATATTTAGAAATTGTAAAAAAAGGAATTAAAAAGTCAGAAGCGATAAAATTTGTGATGGAAAAATATGCTATTAAACAAGATGAAGTTATGGCAATTGGTGATGGTGAAAATGATGTAGAAATGTTGAGCTTCGCAGGATTAGGAATTGCTATGGAAAATGCAAGAGAGTATGTAAAAGAATTTGCCAATGATGTAACAACATCTAATAACCATGATGGTGTTGCCAATGCAATTGAAAAATATATCTTAAAAGAAGAATAGAGTTTTTGAGAAAGGAATAAAAACGATGAAAATAGAATTGGACCATATATATTTTTTTGTAGAGGATATGGAAAAAGCAGTTAATTTTTATGAAGCTTTTTTAGA
>CALXRJ010000190.1 GCA_944390615.1 uncultured Clostridia bacterium
CTAAAAATATATTTGATTTAAGTAGTAATATGGGAGAATGGACCCAATCTGCCCAAGGAACAGGAGCTAGAACTGTAAGAGGAGGATGGGGTGCAAATACAGGAACAACCTATGGACAATACACAGCTGGAAATTATGCGGCTTATTATCCATTACAAAGCTATTTATACAGTTCTGTTAATAGTGCAGGAGTTGCTCAGTCTGCTAACTTGTTAGGAACCAGAATGTCTTTATACATTAATAAAACAGAGGATACAACAAAGCCAGCTATAGAATTTACAAGTAGTTCAAAGGGAACAAACTATATAACAGTAACAGTAAACAGTTCAGATGCAGAAAGTGGAATTACAAATTATACTTATAGCTTATATGATAGTAGTACAAGCACAACAGCAATCCAAGAAGTAACCAGTTATGCCGATACCTACACATTTGAAGGATTAAGCCAAAATACAACCTACTATATTAAAATAAAATCAACCAATGGAGCAGGACTAGAATCTGATACGGTAGAATCTGGAGCTATTACCACAAATGCTTTAAATGTAGTAGAAGGAAATATAATTTTAGACAAAGTATATGGAAAAACAGGAGCAGGAGTAGCATACTTTGAAATTAATGAAAATTTAAGTGATGAAGGATATTATCTAAGATATCGAATAAATGGAGGAAATTGGACAACAGGAGATAAAGTAACAGGATTGTCAGTAGGAGATGAAGTAGAAACAACTGTATATGATGGCGTAAACCAAGCACCTTATATTATGACAGTATCAATCGATGAATTAGAAACATTTTCAGAAGCTTATGCGAGTACACAAACTTATACAGATGGAGATGGAAAAAGTGCAACCATTCCAGCAGGATTTAAAGTATCCACATCAAGTCTAGGAAATAAAATTGCTAATGGGTTAGTAATAGAAGATGAAGATGGAAATCAATATGTATGGATACCAGTAGAAAATGTAGTTTATGATGATAGTGGAAATTGGCCAACCAATACATCATCTGCAAGTACTTATAAGCCAATGGTAAGATACCAAACAGGAGATAACAGTATTGAAAATGGATATTATGAAATGGTAAGGTATGAATATAGTGGAGTAAAATCCTATGTAGCAACAACTGATACAACAGTAGGAAATGCAATAACCTATAGAGAGCCTTCACTAGTAACAGGAAGTTCAGCCAATGGATCTTGGTTATATAACTCAGGAAGTTCATATGATGCAGCAGCAGCTAATATAGCAACCTTAAATCCATTAGGTATCACAACATCACAAAAAATGGGAGAATATATGAATGCTAATTATACAGCAATGGTGCAAAGTATATCAACTTATGGAGGATTTTATGTAGGAAGATATGAAACAAGTTTATCAGGAACAACAGCACAATCTCAAATGGATAAAACGCCAATGACAGACATTAATTGGTATAGAATGTATTTGTATGAAGATAGTAATTATACATCTAACCCATATTATGGAAATAGTGCTGTAACCTGTAGCATGATAACAGGAAGCCAGTGGGATACCATGTTAAATTATATCTTAACTGGTTCAGACGCAGAGGATGTAACAGCTATAACCGGAAACCATACAGGAACCAGAGCAAGTACCGGACAATACGCTAATGACATCATGAATAATATATTTGATTTGAGCTCAAATGTTCGTGAATGGACCCAGGAGGCGTACTCGACTTCCACCCGTGTCCGTCGTGGAGGCTATTACCATACGACAGATCTCAATCCCGCTAGCAATCGCTTCAGCTACAATCCGGCTCTTAGCTCCTACAATATCGGTTCGCGTCTGGCACTTTATATTCAGTAGCTCAAAACCTCAGCCATTATCCTAAAAAAGGATAACCTGAGGTTTTTTTATTTTTTATTGCTAAAACCCAAAATTAATGATATGATAAAAAATACTTTAATTTATTACATTGATAAATAAAAAAGTATATGATAAAATATACTAAAATAAAAGAAAAAAACAAGGAGAAAAAATATGTCCTATATAGAATTTAGTAATGTAAACAAAAACTACAAAATGGGAGAAATAACCATAAAAGCCCTAAATAACACAAATTTCCAAATCGAAAAAGGAGAACTCGTTGTTATAGTAGGCCCTTCTGGTGCTGGAAAAACAACAACACTAAACATTTTAGGAGGAATGGATACAGCAACATCTGGAAAAGTATTAGTAGACGGAAAAGATATTACTAAATTAAAAGGAAAAGAACTAATCAAATACAGAAGAGAAGACATTGGCTTTGTATTCCAATTTTACAATTTAGTACAAAATTTAACAGCAAAAGAAAATGTAGAACTAGCCACCCAAATATGCAAAAATTCCTTAGATGTAGACACTGTTATAGAAAAAGTAGGGCTAAAAAATAGAAAAAACAACTTCCCATCCCAATTATCACGGAGGAGAACAACAAAGAGTGGCAATAGCAAGGGCGATAGCCAAAAATCCAAAACTCCTATTATGTGATGAACCAACACGGAGCTTTAGATTACAAAACAGGAAAACAAATTTTAAAATTATTAGAAGATACCTGTAGAAAAGAAAATATGACAGTTTTAATTATTACACATAACACAGCAATTGCACCAATGGCAGACAAAATTATTCATTTCAAAAATGGAACAGCAGAAAGTATAGAAATCAATCAGAATCCAATGCCAATAGAAAATATCGAATGGTAATCGTGGAGGTTATAAAAAATGAAAAAAGCATTATTAAAAGATAGTGTAAAAGAAATAAAAAATACATATAAGCGATTTATCTCTATTTTATTAATGGCTTTTTTAGGTGTTGGCTTTTTTGCGGGACTTCGTGCGACTTCACCAGACATGTTAGATACCATAGACAAATACTATAAACAACAAAATGTTTATGACATACAAATCCTATCAACACTAGGATTAACAAAAGCAGATTTAGAAGAACTAGCCAAAATAGAAAATGTAGAAGAAGTTACAGGAAGTTATGAAACAGATGGAAAAATCGAAATAGAAAACAAAGAAATTGTCACAAAATTTATAACAATTGAAGAAATTAACCAACCTGTTTTATTATCTGGCAAAATGCCTGAAAATACAAATGAATGCTTAGTAGAAGAAAGTTTTTTAACAGCAAATGGCAAACAACTAGGAGACACTATTCAAGTAAATATTGAAAAAACAACTACAGATGAAGGAGAAGAAATCGATTATTTAAAAGAAAATGAGCTTACAATTGTAGGGACACTAAAAAGCCCACTTTACATTTCCCGTGATAGAGGAACCAGTAACTTAGGGGCAGGAACCATCGATTATTATATTTATATTCCAGAGGAAAATATCAATGCATCTGCTATTTATACCAATATTTATATTAAAGTAGAAGGAGCAGAAAAATATGTAACTTCATCTGATAAATATGAAGATTACATAGAAGAAGTAAAAGATAAGATAGAGACCATAAAAGAACAAAGGGAACAAGCAAGACATGATGAATTAGTAAAAATAGCAGAAGAAAAACTACAAGATGCAGAAAATGAATTTAACACCAAAAAAGAAGAAGGACAACAAGAAATTGATCAGGCACAAAGTGAAATCGATAGTGCTAAAACACAAATACAAGAAGCAGAAGAACAGATTAATGCAAATACGCAAAAAGCAGAGCAAGAATTCAAACAAGCAGAAACAGAAATTGCCAATGCCAAAAAACAAATACAAACCAATGAACAAACACTAGCCACAAAAGAGGAAGAAGCCAATACACAAATAGAAGAATTAGAAAATCAAAAACAAGAACTACAAGAAAATCTAAATCAAGTAAATACAGGCCTAGGAACCATACAAGAACAATACAACTTAATTTTAGCAGCTCTTGCCAATGAACAATTACCAGAAGAACAAAAACAAATATATGAGGCACAAAAACAGCAAGTAGAAGCACAAATTTCTACTTTAAATCAAAATAAACAAGATTTAGAAAATGGAATTACACAAATTGAGCAAGGAATAACAACTGCAAAACAAGAAATAGAAAATGCAAAACAGCAAATTAATCAAGCCAAAACAGAGCTATCCAAACAAGAGCAAACTTTAAACACGACAAAAAAAACAACCTATGCACAGCTAGAAGATGCTCAAAATGAACTAGAAGAAAGCAAAAAAGAATTACAAGAAGGAGAAGACAAATTAAATCAAAGTAAACAAGAATTTGAAGAACAAATAGCAGAAGCACAAAAAGAACTACAAGATGCAAAAGAAGAAATTCTAAAAATAGAAAATCCAACTTGGTACATTTTAGACAGAAATGCTAATGCTGGCTATGTTAGTTTTATTCAAGATACAGAAAGTATAGAAAATATAAGCAAAGTATTTCCAGCCGTATTTTTTATCGTAGCAGCACTAATTTCCCTAACATCGATGGCTAGAATGGTAGAAGAACAAAGAGTACAAATAGGTACTTTAAAAGCACTTGGTTATAACAAATTCCAAATCATGAGTAAATACTTAATCTATGCAGGGCTTGCTTGTGTTATTGGTTCTATTCTAGGAATGAGTGTTGGGTTTATATTACTACCTAATATTATATGGATGTTATATAGTATGATGTATCAAATAGCAGATGCAATCTCCATCAGTTTTAATCTAAAATATGGCGGAATGGGTTTAATTTTTATTAGTATATGCATTATAGGAGCAACGATCTATACAGCATTAAAAGAATTAGTCAATACACCAGCTAATTTAATGAGACCCAAAGCACCTAAAAATGGAAACCGTGTATTATTAGAAAAAATAACATTTATTTGGAAAAGATTAAACTTTAGTCATAAAGTAACCATCAGAAATATATTTCGATACAAAAAAAGATTTTTCATGACCATTATAGGAATTTTAGGTTGTACAGCACTAATTCTTACAGGTTTTGGCATAAAAGATTCTGTTCTTAGAATTATGCCAACACAATTTGAAACCATATTTGAATATGATTGGCAAATAAGTTTAAAAGAGAGCCTAGAAGAAACACAAAAAGAAGAATTTTTAACAAAACTTAAGGAAAAACCAGAAATACAAAATGCCATTCAAGTTTACATGGCATCAGTTACTGCTATAAAGGGAGAAAATTCAGAAGGTGTTCAATTAATTGTACCTAAAAGCCAAGAGGAACTAGATGGCATCATAAACTTAAGAGATATCAATAACAAAAAGCAAAAAGTAGAGTTAAAAGAAAATGAAATATGTTTAACAGACAAACTAGCTGAACTATTAAATGTGCAAGCAGGAGATACTTTAATTTTACAAGATGGAGATGAAAAAGAAATCGAAATCAAAATTTCTTATATTGTAGAAAATTATGTTTCTCATTATATCTATATGACAAAAGAAACTTATGAAACTTTTTATGACAAAGATTTTCAAAATAATGTGATATTGGTAAAAAGTATAGATTTAGATGAAGAACAACAAGACAATTTAGCATCTGACTTGATGCAAATGACAGAAGTCTCAAGTGTTACCAATGTAGAAGCCACAGCAAAATCAATAGAAGACACCATGAGTTTATTAAACTACGTAGTTATAGTCTTAATTGTAGCAGCCGGGCTATTGGCATTTGTTGTATTATACAATTTAGCCAATGTAAATATTAGTGAAAGAATACGAGAGCTTGCCACAATCAAGGTTTTAGGTTTTTATGATCGTGAAGTTTTTGATTACGTCATGAGAGAAACCATCATCTTAACAGCGATTGGAATTGCGTTAGGACTAGTAGGAGGTTATTTCTTAAACTATTATATCCTAGGAACTTGTGAAATTAATATGCTAAGATTTGACAAAACAATTAACTGGAACAGCTATGTATATGCTACTTTATTAACCATTTTATTTAGTATTATTGTCAATATTGCGACTTATTTTGCATTAAAGAAAATTGACATGATACAAAGTTTAAAGAGTGTAGAATAATTTATATTTTTTAAAACAAAAGACAAAATAATTTTAGTATGAAATAGAATAAATAAGGAGAAAAAAGATGATAAATAGAAGTAATACCAGAAAAATTCAAGTAAGAAATGTGCAAATAGGGGGAGAAAACAAAGTAATTATTCAATCTATGTGTAACACAAAAACAAAAGATGTAGAAGCAACTGTAAAACAAATATTAGCATTAGAAAAAGCTGGATGTGAAATCATAAGAGTGGCCTGTTTAGATGAGGCAGATGCCAAAGCAATCAAAAACATCAAAGAAAAAATACATATCCCAATTGTAGCAGACATTCATTTTGACTATAAAATTGCCCTAACAGCAATCGATAGTGGCGTAGATAAAATAAGAATCAATCCAGGAAATATTGGCTCAAGCGACAAAACACGAGCAGTAGTAGAAGCATGTAAGGCCAAACAAATTCCTATTCGAATTGGAGTCAATGGAGGCTCTTTAGAAAAAGAATTATTAGAAAAATATGGAAAACCATGTGCAGATGCCATGATAGAAAGTGCCAGAAAACATGTACAAATTTTAGAAGACCTTGATTTTTATGATACTTGTATTTCCCTAAAAGCTTCAAACTTAGATTTATGTATCGAAGCTTATGAAAAGGCTGCCAACACTTTTGATTATCCACTTCATTTAGGCATTACAGAAGCAGGAACAGCATTTTCTGGAACCATAAAATCCAGTATTGGTTTAGGGGTTCTTTTAAGACAAGGAATTGGAAATACGCTAAGAGTATCTTTATCGGATGATCCAGTAGAAGAAGTAAAAGTGGCCAAAGAAATTTTAAAAGATTGTGGTTTATACAAAAATAGTCCAACTCTTATTTCTTGTCCAACTTGTGGTAGAACCCAGTATGATATGATACCAATTGCCAAAGAAATGGAAAACTTTTTACAAACATTAGAATCTGACCTTACAGTTGCGATTATGGGATGTGCTGTCAATGGACCAGGAGAAGCAAGAGAAGCAGATATTGGTATTGCAGGTGGTAAAGAAGAAGCAGTTCTATTTAAAAAAGGAAAAGTGGTAAGAAAAATACCACAGGATAAAATTGTAGAAGAATTAAAAAGTGAAATTGTAAAAATGATAGAATAATTATTGAAACAGTTTGTAATAAAATAGAAAATTTTGTCGAACGATTTTTTAAATTTTTTTAAAAAAACAGTTGCAAAAAATAAATTTTATAGTATAATAGGTATTAGATAAACTGGACATGGGTTAAACCAAAAATCTGGATAATTAAAATTATCCAAAAAAATCAGGCGTTGTTGCGAAACGCCTGATTTTTTCTACCCATGAAAAATTTCAAAGATAGATTTTAGTACCTTTGCAATTTCATAAACTATTTTCAGGGAGGTTACATAAAAAAGTTTAATAAAAATAAAAAAACTAGCACTCTTATGTTGACATTGCTAAAAAATAGAGATATAATACGCATAAAGAAAAAAATCGGAAAGGAAGTAATAATATGGAAACAAAACAATTTAAAGCAGAATCAAAAAGATTGCTAGACCTAATGATTAATTCTATTTACACAAACAAAGAAATATTTTTAAGAGAGCTAATTTCTAATGCCAGTGATGCCATAGACAAGTTATATTATCAATCCCTTACAGACAACAACTTAAATTTATACAGAGAGGATTTAGAAATCAAACTATCCATTGACAAAGAAAAAAGAACTTTAACCATAGAAGACAATGGTTGTGGTATGGACAAGCAAGAACTAGAAAGTAACTTAGGAACCATAGCACAAAGTGGTTCATTTGTCTTCAAAAAAGAAAACGAAAAAAAAGAAGATGTTGACATTATAGGTCAATTTGGTGTAGGCTTTTATTCCGCATTCATGGTAGCCAAAAAAATAGAAGTAGTAAGTAAAAAAATGGGAGAAGAAAAAGCATATTTATGGACTTCTTCTGGAGCAGATGGCTATATGATTGAAGAAACCAAAAAAGAAAAAGTTGGAACCAAAATCACTTTATATCTAAAAGATAATACAGAAGAAGAAAACTATGATGAATTTTTAGAAGATTATAGAATTCAAGAAATAGTCAGAAAATATTCAGACTATATTCGTTATCCAATCAAAATGGCAGTAACAAGAAGAAGTTTAAAAGAAGGAACCAAAGACCAATATGAAGACAAAGTAGAAATCGAAACCTTAAATAGCATGATCCCATTATGGAAAAAGAAAAAACAAGATATCACAGAAGAAGAATACAACTCTTTCTATATGAATAAATTTGGCGATTATGAAACACCAATTAAAGTTATACATGCCAGTATTGAAGGTGGCATTAATTACAGCATGCTTTTATATATTCCATCTCATTTACCATATGATTATTACACAAAAGAATATGAAAAAGGTTTACAATTATATTCTAATGGTGTTCTCATTATGGACAAATGCCCAGATTTATTGCCAGATTATTTTGGTTTTGTAAAAGGATTAGTCGATAGTCCAGATTTATCATTAAATATTTCAAGGGAAATGCTTCAACATGACAGACAATTAAAAACGATTGCCAAAAACATAGAAAAGAAAATCAAAACAGAGTTAGAATCTATGCTAAAAAATGATAGAGAAAAATACGAGAAATTCTTTAACATATTTGGAACACAACTAAAATATGGATGCTACAATGATTTTGGAACCAATAAAGATAATTTAAAAGATTTA
>CALXRJ010000191.1 GCA_944390615.1 uncultured Clostridia bacterium
CAGGAGAAATTGATTTTATTGCGAGTAAAAGTGGGGAAAGAAAATATTTTCAAGTTGCTTATCTATTATCAGATAATAAGGTGGAAGAACGAGAATTTGGAGCATTAAGAAAAATAGAAGATAATTACCCCAAATATGTAATTTCTTTAGATAAAACAGATTTTTCACAAAATGGAATTATACACAAAAATATAGTAGATTGGTTATTAGGAGATGATTAAATGAAGAAAATGAAAACACTTTTTAAAAGGCAGTTTGAAAATCATTCTATAGAAGGAATTGTTTTTTATCGTAGTAATGGAGAAATGTGTAAAATAAAAAGAAGTGATTTTGGGCTCGAATGGAATAGCAAATAACTGTCTAAATCAGAGTCAACCAGAAGGAATATCCATGGCAGTTCCTATGAAAAATGGAGGCATGGCAATTGGAAAAGTTGTTTTTTATGTGGTTTTATCAGGAGTAACGACTGGAATCGGATCATTTTTTGGAGCCATGATAGGAAGTATATCTGAAACAGTGATTGCTATTAGCTTAAGTTTTGCAGCAGGTGCTATGCTTTATATTGTATCAGGAGAATTAATCCCAGAATCCAATAAGCTTTATAAAGGAAGAATGAGTGCAGTTGGGAATATGTTAGGGTTTATGATTGGAATTTTTGCAACTAGAATATAAGCACATAATAGTAAGAAGTACCAACAAAAATGAAAAAGCACCAACAAAAACCTTGAAAAAATACCAATAAAAAGCTTGAAAAAGTACCAACAAAAACCTTGAAAAAGTACCAATAAAAATCCTATAAAAAACAAAAATTCGCTAAAATGGATTGACAATTCATCCTAAAATTTATATAATACACAAGTAAAATAGTTTTAGCAAAAATAAGCCAAATTCATAATAAAAGGAGAAAAAATACATGCAAGAAATATTAAACGGATTAAATAATAAACAATACGAAGCAGTTATCAATACAGAAGGACCTGTACTTGTTATTGCAGGAGCAGGAAGCGGAAAAACCAAAGTATTAACACACAAAATAGCTTACCTAATACAAGAAAAAAAGGCACTTCCATGGAACATCTTAGCCATCACATTTACCAACAAAGCAGCCAATGAAATGAAAGAAAGAATTGCTATACTAGTAGGAGAAGATGCAAAAGACATATGGATGGGAACCTTTCATTCCATTTGTGTTAGAATTTTAAGAAAACACATCGATAAAATAGGGTTTGATAGTTCTTTCATTATATTTGATACATCAGACCAAAAATCATTAATCAAAAAAGCCTTAAAAGAATTACAAATCGATGATAAACAATTTTCCGAAAAACAAGTACAAGCAGAAATCAGTAATGCCAAAAACGACATGTTAGCGCCAGACCAATATGCTGTGAAAGCGCATGGAGACTTTCGAAAAGAAAAAATAGCAACTGTATATGAACTTTACCAAAAAAGGTTAAAAGAAAACAATGCCATTGATTTTGATGATATCATCAATTTTACCATAAAAATATTCAACCAAAATCCAGAAATTTTAAATTACTATTCTTCGAAATTTAAATATATTTTAGTAGATGAATACCAAGATACCAACAAATCACAATTTACATTGGTAAAAATGCTAGCAGAAGTAAATGGAAATATCACAGTGGTTGGCGATAATGACCAACGGAATCTATAGTTTTAGAGGAGCAGATATTTCCAATATACTAAACTTTGAAAAAGACTTCAAAGGAACCAAGATCATCAAACTAGAGCAAAATTACAGATGTACAGGAAATATCTTAAAAGCAGCAAATAGTATTATCCAAAACAATGAAACCAAATACGAGAAAAAATTATGGACAGAAAATGGGGAAGGAAATCTACCAAAAGTATATGCAGCAGACAACGAATACGATGAAGCAAGCTATATTGTAGAACAAATTTCACACTTAAAAAGGCAAGAAAACTACAAATATTCCGATTTTGCCGTTCTATATAGAATGAATACTCAATCCAGAGCCATAGAAGATATTTTAAGAAGAGAGGCAATACCATACAAAATAGTAGGTGGGCTAAAATTCTATGACAGAAAAGAAATCAAAGATATCATATCTTATTTAAGATTAGCGCAAAATCCATCAGACAATTTAAGTTTAACAAGAATTATCAATGAACCCAAACGAGGAATTGGAGCAACTAGTTTAGATAAAGTAGCATCTTTAGCAGGTCAATATGAAACCTCTATGTATGAAATTATAAAAGATGCCAATTTATATGGTTTAAATAGAGTATTTTTAAACGCAAGAGACTTTGTAGATTTAATAGAAGAGGCAAGAATCAAGAAAAACGAAATGCCAATATCAGAATTTATCCAATATATGTTAAAAAAATCTGGCTATTTAAAAGCACTAGAAGACGAAAGAACCATAGAAGCAGAAAACAGGATAGAAAACTTAGAAGAATTCTTAACTGTAGCGATGGAATTTGAAAAAGAAGAAGCAGAAAGCACACTTCAAAACTTCTTAGAAGGAATGACTTTATCCTCTGATATTGACAATGTAGAAGACCAAGAAGAATCGGTTACCCTTATGACTTTACACAGTGCTAAAGGGCTAGAATTTCCAGTAGTATTTTTAGTTGGAATGGAAGAAGGCATATTTCCAGGTTATCGTTCTATTGGAGAACCAGCTGAAATCGAAGAAGAAAGACGTTTGTGTTATGTAGGCGTAACCAGGGCCAAAGAAAATCTATTTTTAACATGTAGCAAAATGCGTACTGTATTTGGCTCGACAAGTTGCAATTCACCATCCAGATTTTTAGAAGAAATACCAAGTGATTTATTAGATGGTTATGAAGAAGCATTTGGCTCTAATACCATGAAGCAAACTTCGAAAGAAGAAAGAAATTACACATGGAGTTATGGAAACAAAACCAAAGATACAGGAAAAATCACCACTTATAACATAAATGATATAGCCAGCAAAACTGTAGCAGCAGCAAGTTCTATTTTTGGTAAAAAAGCATCTTTTGGCAAAACAGCAGAAAGCTTTTTAAGTGGGCTAGGAAAATCATCCAATATAGCACAACCAGTGGATTTATCTAAATATACAGAAGGCGTAAAAGTATTCCATAAAAAATTTGGAGAAGGAATTATAACCAAAACAGAACCAGAAGGAGAAGATTTAAAAGTAGATATTGATTTTAACAAAGTAGGACATAAGAGATTAATGGCTAAATTCGCAAACCTAGAAATTATATAAGAACCATTGGGACCGGGTCTTTTGGGCGCTTGGCGCCCAAAAGACCCGGTCCCAATCTTAAGAAATTCCGAGATAAAAAAAGATTTCCAATAAAAATAAAAGAAAACAAACGATATTTAATAGGAATTAAAATTGAAAAATAAAAAAGGTTACTATAAGATAATAAAAACACAATAAAAATAGGAGAAATTTGTAATGAAAAAGATACTAATCAAGATAAGAACTTCCATGAAACTCTTCATATTAATAAGCATAGGGACCTTTTTAATAGCAGGAATTGTTGCCTTTTTATATAAGCCAATTTATCGTGTAACATTAGATGGAGAATTAATAGGATATTGTGCACAAAAGAGCAAATTACAAGCAAAAATAGAAGACTATATCGAAAACGGTAATGGAGAAAGTGAAAATGTAGCATTTGTACAATTAGATAGTATGCCAACTTATCAATTATGCTTATTAAAAAGAGGAATTACAACAAATGATGAA
>CALXRJ010000192.1 GCA_944390615.1 uncultured Clostridia bacterium
GCGAACTCTAGCATTTAAATTTAAATTATCTTTTACAGCTTTCATAGCATAAAGAGAAGCCATAACAGGTCCTTTATCATCTATAGCACCTCTCCCATAAATATTGCCATTTTGGACAGTTGCTTGAAAAGGAGGTGTTAGCCAACCATCCCCACTTGGCACAACATCTAAATGCCCAACTATGCCAACTAATTTTTCCCCTTCACCAAATTCTATATAGCCACAGTAGTTATCCAGATTTTTGGTTCGAAAACCTAGTTTTTTCCCTAAATTCAATGTATAGTCTAAAGCATCTTTAGCAGCTTTTCCAAAAGGCATAGCAGGGTCTAAAGTTTCTTCAGAAACACTGGGAAAATTTATTAGATGACAAGTTTCTTTTACCATTTCCTCTTTTAAATTATCAATATAATTGTCTAGCATATAAAACCTCCTTTTATATCCTATTTAAGAATTTTCAAAAAATGTATAAAAATATTATAATATAAAATAGTTAAAACAGCAACTACTAATTTGATTTCAATTAGTGGTTGCTATTTTTTATTAAATATAGTAGAATGTGGATATACTAAAGAATAATACAAGATGAAAAAACGCCTTATAATTTAATTTATTGAGAAAGGAAAAACAAAGAAAATGGATATAAAAGAATTAGAAAACAAAGCCAAAGAAATTAGAAAAGATATTATAGAAGAGGTATATGCAGCTCGGTTCTGGACATCCGGGAGGCTCTCTTTCTATAGCTGACATTGTAACAGTCTTATATTTTGATACATTAAACATAGATGAAAAAAATCCAAACTGGGAAGATCGAGATAGACTAGTTTTGTCAAAAGGTCATTGCTCACCAGCCCTATATGCAGCACTTAGCGAGAGAGGATATTTTCCAAAAGAAGAATTAAAAGGATTTAGAAATATTACAAGTAATCTGCAAGGCCATCCAAACATGAATGATGTTCCAGGAGTAGATATGAGTTCAGGTTCACTAGGGCAAGGATTATCAGTTGCCAATGGAATGGCAATTAGTGCAAAATTAGATCAAAAATCTTATAGAGTCTATTGCATTTTAGGGGATGGAGAGTTAGAAGAAGGACAAATTTGGGAAGCGGCAATGGCAGCCAATCAGTACAAATTAGATAATTTATGTGTTATTATAGATAATAATAACCTTCAAATCGATGGAACGATAGAAGAAGTAATGAGTTCCTACCCAATAGACCAAAAATTTCAAAGTTTTGGATTTCATGTTATTCAAATTGATGGGCATGATATGCAACAAATAAAACAAGCTTTAGAACAAGCCAAAAATATAAAAGGCAAGCCAACTTGTATTATTGCAAAAACCATAAAAGGCAAAGGAGTATCTTTTATGGAAAACCAAGCAGGTTGGCATGGAAAAGCTCCAAATCAAGAGCAATATAATCAGGCAATACAAGAATTAGCATAATTTTAAGAAAAGACCATCTCTTTTTACAAAATATAGGATTATGTTACAAAAAGAGATGGTCTAAGCAAAAGGTGGGAGGTAAAATGAAAGTTTTAATCACAGGTGCTTCTTCTGGAATTGGAAGAGACATAGCAAGAGAATTTGCTATTCGAAAATATGATTTAGTTTTAGTGGGAAGAAATGTAGAAAGGCTAAATAACCTAAAACTAGAACTAGAAAAAAATCATAAAATTACGGCAAAAGCGGTATCTCTGGATTTAGCTATAGAAGAAAATTGTAGGAAACTTTATCAAGAAAATAAGGAAATTGATATTTTGGTAAATAATGCTGGTTTTGGCGTGTTTGGCGAATTTATAAGTACAGATTTACAAAAAGAATTAAATCTGATCCAAACCAATATAGTAGCTGTGCATATTTTAACAAAATTATATTTACAAGATATGGTAAAGAAAAATAAAGGAAGGATATTAAATGTATCATCTATAGCAGGAAGTATGCCTGGACCTTTAATGTGTGCCTATTATGCTTCAAAAGCCTATGTTTTAAGACTGTCAGAGGGAATAAGGGAAGAATTAAATAAGAAAAAATCAAAAGTGAAAATAAGTGTATTACAACCAGGACCAGTAGATACTAATTTTAATAATGTGGCAGGGGTTCAATTTAATTTAAGTTCTAAATCGAGTGAATATGTAGCAAGATATGCTGTTCAAAAGTTTTTAAAAGGTAAATTTAATATTGTTCCTGGGTTTATGATAAAATGTGCTAAATTTTTCTCTAAAATAACGCCAAATTTTATAGTAGCCAAAGTTTGTTATCATATGCAAGAGAGAAAACAAAAAGAGTAGTAAAAAGTCAAAAATTTTTTATTACTCTTTTTCATGATAAATGGATGAAAAATGAGTTACAAAATTTTTGTAAATAACAAGCCATCTCCATTTTTGTAGTAGTTTTTCCTATTGCCAACTTGTATAAAACCAAATTTTTGGTAAAGCTGAATGGCTATGGGATTGGTAGAATTTACTTCAAGGTTTATTTTAGATAGGCCATTTTCTTTACAATAACAGATTAAGTAGTTCATTAATTGATTAGAGATGCCGGCAACCTCGATAAGTCTTTTTGACAACGATATTGGTAATTTCGGCTTCATCTAGAATCATTAAAATTCCAGCAAAACCTACAATTTCATAATTTATCTTTGCAACAAAATAAACAGAATGAGGGTTTTCAAGTTCACTTTTAAAAATAGAGTAATTCCAAAAATTATCAAAATCTTTTTCTAAAATATCTTGGATGGCTTCTAAATCTTGTTTATTCATAATAGAGATGCTAAGATTGGTGGTTTCCATTTTGTTTTTCCTCCCATTTTTGCTCTGCCTCTGATTTTCTAAGATAAAGAGGTTCTAGATTAGAAATAATTTCGTTTTGGTAATGATACATACCAGCCTTTCCAACATAGATAGCAGACAAATCATGATTTAAAGTGAATTTACTATTAGGCAGGTATTTTAAAATTTTTTCTTTATAATG
The DNA here is from genome assembly GCA_944390615.1 of uncultured Clostridia bacterium. Classification (GTDB taxonomy): domain Bacteria; phylum Bacillota; class Clostridia; order TANB77; family CAG-508; genus CAG-269. The sequence goes on from CALXRJ010000192.1 coordinate 2,972, forward strand.
GATAGCACCATTCCCAACAAAGGTTAAAGGATATGCTAGTTTTAAATTTTGTAATTCTAATAAAAAATGCTCAATATTTTCAAAAGATGCAATTCTTCTTACAAAATAAGATTCATCTGTATGTTCAAATATTTCACAATAGACATTATCTTTTTTGGCATCTAGTAAAGAACAAACAAGCCCACAGGTCTTAACGTGATAGCTAAGAGTTTCTAAAGAGTTAATCCCAATAGCTTTTATATTTAAACTATCGGCAAAAGCTTTTATGGTGGAAATGCCAATACGAATACCAGTAAAAGAAC
>CALXRJ010000193.1 GCA_944390615.1 uncultured Clostridia bacterium
AATGTATTGACAATTGAATAACTATTCAACTATAATATAATAAAAGAATAATTGAATATACATTCAATTGTATATGGAAAGGAGAAAAAATATGGTTGCAAGAATTGAAATGTGTGATTGTAATAGCATTCATCAAGATGTAGTAGATACCGTAAAAGAGCATATGCTATCAGACAGTAAAATAGACGCATTAGCCAATTTTTATAAAATATTTAGTGATGATACAAAAATAAAAATTTTATGGGCCCTAGATGTTCATGAAATGTGTGTGTGTGATTTAGCTGTTCTTACAAATATGACGAAATCAGCAATTTCCCATCAATTAAGAGCATTAAAAGAAGCTAATTTGGTAAAATACAGAAGAGAGGGAAAAAATGTATATTATTCATTATCAGACACTTGTACACGTCATATTATAGAAAAAGGTATTTTACACACAATTAATAAAGAATAAAAAATACATTTTATAAACTAAAAATTTGAAAAAAGATAGAAACATCATATTATAAATTATAAAAACAGGATATGCATTATATACGGATTAAAAATGGAAAGGAAAGATGATTATGAAAAAGAATTATATATTAGAAGATTTAGATTGTGCAAATTGTGCAGCAAAAATAGAAGATGGTGTTAAAAACATAGAAGGTGTTTTAGAATGTTCAGTAAGTTTTGTAACAGAAAAAATGATTGTAGAAATTGAGGAAGGAAAAGAAAAAGAAATAGAAAAGCAAATTAAAAAAGTTGTTAAAAAAATTGAACCAGATACCACACTAAAGGAAGCATAAAAAATGAGTATCAAATGAAAAAAATTAGTTTTGTAAATTTAGTCGACAACGTAAGAAGGGAGGAACATAAAAATGAAAAAAAGATTGAGAAAAATTATTATAGCATTTATCATTTTTTTAATTGCTATTTTGATAGAAAAAATAAATTTCATAAATATAGATGAAAATGTATTGACAATTATACAAATTGTTCTATATATTCTAAGTTACTTAATTGTTGGATTTGAAGTAGTAAAAAAAGCCGTTATCAATATTTTTCATGGAGAATTTTTTGATGAAAATTTCCTAATGAGTATTGCAACGATTGGTGCTTTTGCAATCAAAGAATTTCCAGAAGCAGTAGCGGTTATGCTATTCTACCAAGTGGGGGAATATTTCCAAAGTTATGCGGTGAGAAAATCTAGAAAATCAATTGCAAGTTTAATGGATATCAGACCAGATTATGCAAATGTGAAAATGGATGGGAAGCTTGAAAAGAAATCTCCAGAAGAAGTAAAAATTGGCGATACAATTGTTGTGAAACCAGGGGAAAAAGTTCCACTAGATGGAATTGTGGTGGAAGGAACTTCTATGTTAGACACAGCAGCTTTAACAGGAGAATCTGTGCCAAGAGAAGTAAATATAAATGATAAAATATTAAGTGGATGTATTAATTTAAATGGTGTTCTAGAAGTGAAAGTAGAAAAAGAATTTGAAGAATCGACAGTTAGTAAAATATTAGATTTGGTTGAAAATGCGACAAATAAAAAAGCAAAAACAGAAAATTTTATTACCAAATTTTCAAAATATTATACACCAATTGTTGTATTTTTAGCGTTAATCATAGCGTTTATTCCGCCAGTAGTAACTAAAACAGATATGTTAGATTGGGTATATAGAGCACTTACGTTCTTGGTGGTATCTTGTCCATGTGCATTAGTCATATCTGTTCCACTTAGCTTTTTTAGTGGAATTGGTGCAGCATCTAAAAAAGGAATATTGGTCAAAGGAAGCAACTATTTAGAATTATTATCTAAAACAGAAATTGCCGTATTTGATAAAACAGGAACATTAACAGAAGGCGTTTTTGATGTACAGAAAATTGTGAATAAAAATAATATAGAAAAAGAAGAATTGTTAGAATTAGCAGCTTATTGTGAAAGCTATTCAAATCATCCTATATCACTTTCTATACAAAAGACTTATGGAAAAGAAATTGATAAAAAGAGAATCATAGAAAGTAATGAAGTAGCAGGAAAAGGCATTATTAGTAAAATCGACGAAAAGCAAGTCGCTTGTGGAAATATAAAACTAATGAAAGAACTCAATTTAGAAAATGTAAATCCAGTAGAAGAAATGGGAACAGTCATTTATGTAGCAATTGATAGACAATATGCGGGTTATATTTTAATTAGTGATAAAATTAAAGAAGATTCTAGAAAAGCGATTCAAGAATTAAAGCAAGCAGGTGTGAAAAAAACAGTTATGCTAACAGGGGACAATAGAGATGTGGCAGAAAAAGTAAATCAAGAATTAAAACTAGATGAGGTATATAGTGAATTATTACCAGTAGATAAAGTAAATAAATTAGAAGAATTATTGAAAAATAAAAATGAAGAAGCAAAATTAGCTTTTATTGGAGATGGTATCAATGACGCACCAGTATTAGCAAGAGCAGATATTGGGATTGCTATGGGAGGCTTAGGTTCAGATGCAGCAATAGAAGCAGCAGATATTGTTATTATGACAGATGAACCATCTAAAATTGCAACAGCTATGAAAATTTCAAGAAAGACTCTGAAAATCGTATATCAAAATATTAGTTTTGCATTGATTGTAAAAATTGGCGTTTTAATATTAAGTGCATTTGGATTAACTTCTATGTGGGCAGCAGTATTTGCAGATGTAGGGGTTACAGTATTAGCAGTACTAAATTCATTTAGAGCATTATAGGGACGTGCTAAATTGGTTCAAAATGAGCCAAAAGAAATGTTTAAAATATTAATTGAATAATTATTAAAATCCAATATACTATTTATAAAATTTTATGCAATTAAATGTGCTAGTGGAAGAATATTACAAGTTCTTACATTATCAAGTAGGAGAATCTCAAACTTGCTTTGAGAGGTGCCTGCTTT
>CALXRJ010000194.1 GCA_944390615.1 uncultured Clostridia bacterium
CAAATTTAAAATATGGAGAACAAAAACGAGTATTTCAAATGATACCGGGCATGCAAAATGCCGAATTTGTAAAATATGGAGTCATGCATCGAAATACCTATATTAATTCTACCAAATTATTAGATGAAACCTACAACTTTAAGAAAAACAATAACATCTATTTTGCAGGACAAATTACAGGAGTAGAAGGATATGTAGAATCTATCTCCTCAGGATTAGTAGCAGGAATTAATGCTGCAAAAAGATATAAAGCTGAAAAAGAAAATATACCATTAGAAAAAATAACTTTTTCAGAATATACAATGATAGGGGCACTAGCTAAATACATTTCTACAGCAAATGATAAATTTCAACCAATGAATGCCAATTTCGGAATACTTCCAGAATTAGGAGAGAAAATAAAAGACAAAAAATTAAAATACCAAAAATTAGCGGATAGAGCGGAGAAATATTTGGTTAGTCTTGAATAAAACAATTTAATATTATATAATAAGACCAACAAAATAATTGTTTAAAAGATAGGGAGAGGAAAAATGCCAAAAGTAAGTGTAATTATACCTGTCTATAATGTAGAAAAATACATAGAAAAATGTCTAAATTCGGTTGTAAACCAAACACTGCAAGATATAGAAATCATCATTGTAAATGATGGTTCCCAAGATCAATCCAAACAAAAAATAGAAACATATTTAAAAAAATACCAAGACAAAATCCAATACTTAGAAAAAGAAAATGGTGGGCTATCCAGTGCCAGAAACTTTGGAATTCCCTATGCTACGGGAGAATACATTGCCTTTTTAGATTCAGATGACTATATAGAACCAACTGCCTATGAAGAAATGTACCAAATAGCCCAAAAAGAAAATGCCGATATGGTAGAATGTGATTTCATTTGGGAATATCCTAACAAAAAAAGAAAAGATATAGGAGAAGTCTATCAAAATAAAAAAGAAATGATAGAAAAAGCTAGAGTAGTTGCTTGGAACAAATTAATCAAAAGAGAAATTATCGAAAAACAACAAATAACATTTCCAGAAGGATTAAGATATGAAGATGTAGCATTTTTCTATCAATTAGTTCCCTATTTAAACAAAGTAGCTTTTGTAAAAAAATGCTTTATCCATTATGTACAAAGAGAAGACTCCATAGCCAATACCCAAAACATAAGAACAAAAGAAATTTTTAAAGTGCTTGAAGATGTCATTTCTTATTATAAGGAAAAAGGGTTTTATGAGGAATATAAACAACAATTAGAATATATTTATGTAAGATTTTTATTATGTAGTTCTTTAAAAAGAATGTGCAAAATAGAAGACAAAAAACAAAGAAAACAAGCATTAAAAGAAACCTGGGAAAATATTAACACAAAATTCCCGAATTGGAGAAAAAACCAAATTTTAAAAAAGAAAAATTGCAAAAATCTATATATCAGAAGTAATAACAAAATTACCTATAAAATTTATTGTTTTTTATGGAGGTATTGAGAGCCATTGGGACCCGGTCCAATGGCTCTAAAGGAGGAAATGTTTGTGCTAAATATCATAAAGAAAAAATTAACACTAGAAAATTTAATGTGTTTCTATATATGCCTTTGTCCCATACTTGATATCATAAGTTTTTTGTTTAGAAATTACTTTAAAACATCCCTTTCGCCAACAACCTTACTTAGACCTCTGATACCTTGTATCATATTTATCATCTTATTTTTCAAAGAAAAGAATAAAAGGCAAAAAATCATCCTAGCATTTATTTATATCATTTATGCCATGCTACATTTACAATTTTTCCAAAAACTACATAATGAAAGCTCCTATGGAACTTGGAAAAATGAATTACAATATATTATAAATTATTCTTTGATGATAGTTAACTTATATTTATATTTCACTGTTATAAAAGACAAAACGAAAATCCAACAATCAGTATATATCAGTTTAGGGATTTATATAGCATCCTTGTTTTTTGCCATTATAACCAACACATCATCACCCACTTATTTAGAAGGAATTGGCTATAAAGGCTATTTCGAATCCGGAAACAGCTTGTGTACAGTTTTACTTTTAAGTTTATGTATTTTACTTGCAACCTTAGAACGAAAAGATTGGAAAAAAATGATACTAATTATATTAACAGGAATTTATTTAATTATATTTTCTGGAATGAGGACAGGCTTTTATGGATTTTGTTTAATCATTGGCATTTATCTATTAGGAAAATTTTTTATTAATATAAGAGATAATATAAATGTAAGCAAAAAACAAATAATAGCCATTACTTTAAGTGTTATTGTAGTTGTTATTTTCTTATTTATCATAGGTACCAAAACCTTAACAAGAAGAAAAATGCTAGAACAAAATGAAATAACGAATATAGATGAAGAAACACAAGAAACCAGATATGTAACAGGAGATATTTTAAATCTATATAAACAAATAGAAAAAGGAACTTTACCCAAAAACTATATGTCAGAAGAAGAAAAAAGGTCTATTATTCAATTATGTGAATTAGCAGAAAAAACAAAGTTATCGAATGTAAATTTAAGAGCACAGCAATTTATTTATAATACCTATTTAGTAAAAGAGCAAAAAAATCTAAATTTAATTTTATGGGGAAATGGTTATAAAAATCAAACCGGGGAATTAGTCATGGAAATGGAAGTACCAGCTTTATTATATAATTTTGGTTTCATAGGATTTATCCTATATTTTGGACCATTTTTAACTTTATTTTTATATGGTTTATATAAAGCATATCAAAACAGAAAAAATATAGAAATAGATACCATCATGTATTTAGCTGGAGCAGGCTTAGCAATTGGTCTCTCGACCTTTTCAGGTTATGTATATTTTAATTTATCTAGCATGACAATGGCTATTTTATTAACGGTTTTATTAACCGAAAAAAGAGAAATACAAAATGAAAAAAATAAGAAAGAGGAAAAAAATGAGTAAAAAAGATATCAGAAAAGTTATAGTAGTAATGGGAGCATTCATAAGTGTTTTTCTTATTTTAAAAATTACCAATCATTACATAGAAAAAGAAAAGGAAGAATTAGAAAATTCTATCCATGCAATCGTAATCGAAGATCAGACATCCTTATATAAAAAAGCCAATCAAGAAGCAAGAGTAATAGAAAAGCTAGAAATAGGAAGTAGTATCTATCTTCTAAAGGAATATCAATTAGAGGATGGAACTGTTTGGTATGAAGTAAAATATGAAGATAAAAAAGGATATATACCACAGGAAAAAGTAGATTATTTCCAAAAAAGTGATGATGAAATGGTATTGATGTCTGATGTTTCAAAATTTAATATACAATTTGAAACCATAAAAGATACAAAAGATTATCAAAGATTTTTAATTCAAAATGATATTCAATATGTGTATATACGAGCTGGAGGCAGAGGCTATGGAGAAGAAGGAAATTTTTATATTGATACAGAATATCAAACCTTTATCGATGCCTGTGAATTTTTAAAAATACCCTATGGATTTTATTTTGTAGAAGAAGCAATTAATACCGAAGAAATTGAAGAAGAGGCTGTGTGGATTAAAAATTTTTTAGATCAAAATGCAGGTGAATATTGTTTATTGCCATTAGCAATTGATATTGAAAGATATGATACCATAGAAACTAGGACGGGAGAAATTTGGGATACAAGAGCCATATTGGTAGAAGAATTAATTCAAAAATTGAAAGAAAGGAACATAGAATCTATTATCTATACCAATGCCAATACAGCAAATCAATATTTATCTGAAATAGACACTAAATTTTGGTTATCTTATTATACATTAGAGGATGAAATTCCAGATTATTGGTATACGCAAACAAATCAAAAACCAACTGAAAATGAAGAACTAATGGAAAAAATGATTGCATGGCAATTTACAGAAACCGGAGCAGGGGAACAAATCAAAGAACAGGTGGATTTAAGTCTAGTGAAAGAAAGTTTTTAGAAAGGTAGAAAAATGAAAAAAATAGTGTTTGGCATTACAAGTCTTAGTATAGGTGGAGCAGAAAGAGTTTTAGTAGATATTGTAAATCAATTACAAAAAAAATATGATATTACCATTTTTACATTATATGGAAAAGGGGCATTTGAAAAGCAATTAGATAAAAATGTGAAATTAATAAAACTATATGAACATTCTTATGAAGAAATGAGTAAACTAAAGAAAAAAGTGATCCCCTTTTATGTATTAAAATGTGGAAAATCTATTTATAAAAAGTACATAGAAGGCAAATTTGATGTGGAAATTGCCTTTTTAGAAGGTCCTATTACAAGAATATTTCAATTTGGCAAATCTAATAAAAAAATTGCATGGATACATAATGATATAGCAAAGGTTTTTGGACAAGATCTTAAGGCAAAATTGAAATTAAGGATGGACAAAAAAATTTACAGTAAATATGATAAGCTAATTTTTGTCAGCAAAGAGAATCAGAAATCTTTTAATCAATTTTATCAAGATAGCAATTTAGAAGAAAAAGAAGTAGTCATTTACAATTATATGGATAAAGAAAGAATGATAGAAAAATCAAATTTAGATGTTGGACAAGAAGGTATCGATAAAGATGTACCATCTATCCTTACCGTAGCAAGGCTTGTTAAACAAAAAGCAATTGACCGACTAATACAGGTTCATAAAAGATTACTAGAGGAAGGAATTCTTCATAAAATTTATGTCATTGGAGATGGACCAGAAAAAGAAAATTTGGAAAATCAAATCAAAAAATTGAAAGTAGAAGATACCTTTCTTTTAATGGGAAAAAAAGAAAACCCTTATCCTTATATGAAAGCAGCAGATTATTTTGTTTTATTATCTCAATTTGAGGGATATGGAATGGTAATTGAAGAGGCAAAAATTTTGAATAAAAATATTATCATAACCAATACTGCTGCCAAAGAAGCGGTAAAAGGTTATGGAAAAAAACTGATAGTAGAAAATACGGAAGATGCGATTTTTGAAGGGTTAAAGCAGGTTTTACAAAAAAATGTTGTATTTGAGGAAGAAGAAGGTAGATATAATAATGAAATTTTGTTGCAGAAAATAGAGGCATTATGGGAAGAAGAAAATTTACAAAAATATTGAAAAACAGTATTTAATGTGATAGACTAAAAAAAATAAAAAGAAAGAACGAGATAAAATGAAATTAAGTATTCTTACAGCAACTTACAATAGGGCAACTTATTTGCCCAAATTATATGAAAGTATAAAAAAAAATTTAAACACAAATTTAAATTGTGAATGGGTAATCATTGATGATGGTTCGACAGATGAAACAAAAAATCAAATACAAAAATGGATAGATGAAAATATAGTTGCAATTCAATACCAATACCAAAAAAATAGTGGAAAAATGGCAGCAATTAATAAAGCTACAAAACTAGCAACAGGAGATTTGATGGTAGATTGTGACTCAGATGATTCTTTCACAGAAGATGCTTTTTACCAAATAGAAAAAAATGCCAAAAAACTTTTAGAAAACCAAAATTTATATGGAATGGTATTTTTAAAAAAAGAAAACAACGGGAAAATAAGTGGAAAACAGTTTCAAGAAAAAGAACAAATTACTACTATGTTTGATTTATATTTTAAAGAAGATATAAAAGGAGAAAAAATCATTGTATTTAATAGCAAAATAAGAAAACAATATGCACATAAACTAGAAAAAGGCGAAAAGTTTATAACAGAGTCAAGAATGTATCATGAAATGGATAAAACTTACCAAATATTAGCCATCAATGAAGCAATCGAGCAAGGAAGCTATGTAGAAGATGGCTATACGAAAAATATAGAAAAAACATTTAAACAATATCCATATGGTTATTATATGTATTTTAAAGAAATATTGCAAAAAGATATGAAAGGCGTACTTTGGAAAAAAAGACTATATGTGATAAAACATTATATTTTATTTAGCTATTTGACAAAAAATAAATTTAATGTTAATGTAATAAAAAGTAAATTAAATAAAACTTTATATACTCTATTCTATTTACCAGGAATCATAAAAAGCAAAAAATTCTAAAAAAATAGAAAATATTAGAAAAGTTTATTTTAAAATTTACAAAAGAAAGGAAAAGAAAGGGAGTTGTACTATGGGATATGTAAGTTTTTTTATAGCTGTTTTAATTTTATTTGTAGTATTAAAACTTTTAGCTTTACCATTTAAAATTATTATAAAATTAATGTTAAATGCTTTAATTGGAGGAGTTGTATTATTTTTACTAAATCTGATTGGTTCCAATTTTGGTTTAGTATTAGATATTAATTGGCTTTCAGCTCTAATTGTAGGATTCTTGGGCGTGCCAGGTGTAATTATTGTTTTAATATTGCAATTTTTATTTTAAGCAGGAAACCATGAGGACCGATTTTTTGACACTAAGTGCTAAAAAACCGGTCCTCATGGTTTCTTAAAAAACTATGCATAATTTTTTAAATTCAAGATTAAGCCATAGCTGTATTTAATTTTTTTGCTAAATTTGATTTTTTTCTAGCTGCTGTATTTTTTGGTAAAACACCTTTTGAGCAAGCTTGATCGATCTTTTTAGTAGCTTGAACAAAAAGTAAGTTGGCATCTTCTTTTTTTCCAGCTTGTAAAGCTTCTTCAAATTTTCTAACAGCTGATTTATACCCTGATTTAATCATATTATTTCTTAAAGTCTTTTTTTCAATTATTTTAACTCTTTTTTTAGCTGATTTGATGTTTGGCATTTTTTGCACCTCCTTTTTCTTCTCTAAAATACAACATATCATATTTTAGCACAAAATTAAGTATTTGGCAAGTATTTTTTTATTTTCTCATCAAATAAGAAAAAATCATTGAACTTAATTTCAAACTATCATGTTTGATGGTTCCATCATCTGTTACAAGCAAATCATCTTCTAATACTTCATAATTACCTTTACGAATATTATCATAATCAATTTTTACTAAATCTTTTTCTTCTTCTCTAGCATATTTATCAAGAATTTCCTGAGGAAGATTGGTGTTACTTACAATAACACTATCAATAGTATTTTCACCTAAATATTTTTCTAAAGTTTTAACATGATCACTTACGCCAAAATTATCCGTTTCCCCTGGTTGCGTCATAGCATTACAAACATACATCACTTTCGCTTTGGATTGATGAATAGCATTTACAACATCTTTACAAATTAAATGAGGCATAATACTAGTATAAAGACTGCCCATGCTTAATAAAATTAAATCTGCATCATCAATAGCCTCTAAAACATCTTGAGAAATAGTTGGTTCTTCTTTATAAAAAATTCTTTTGTAGGATTGATTGGCATGCGTAATTTCTTCTTCCCCTTCAATAATTTCTCCCGTTTCGGTTTCTCCCATTAAAGTTAAACAATCCTCAGAAAGGGGAAGAACGGTGTGTTTTACATCTAAAAGTTTACTAAAATATTCAATACTTTTTTTCAAACTACCTGTTTTTTGATAAAAAGCGGTTAAAATTAAATTCCCAACAGCATGACCGTTTAAATCACTATAAGTAGACATTCTATATTCCATAATATCTTTTACTTCCCCTGGAAGCGTAGATAAATTACTTAAAACATGCCTAATATCGCCAACTCCTGGTGACGAAAATTCCTTACGAAGTCTTCCGGTACTTTTTCCGTTGTCAGAAACAGTTATAACAGCTGTTATTTTAACAGGAAAATATTTTAATCCTTTTAAAATTGTGGAAGTTCCTGTACCACCACCTAAAAGCACGATTTTTTTTATTTTCATAATCATTCCTCCATAAATTATTCAGTATATTTTTGTTTTGGTATTTCATCTTTTTGTAAATATTTTTTTAATTTTGTTAAACTAGAAAATTCTAGTATCGGTAAATTGGTTTCTAAAGAAGAATAGGTATCATTAGGTCGTCTAATCCTAAAAATAGAGTAAGGCTTTTTATGGTAGATGGAAATTAAATCTTTTGGTTTATCATCAATAAATATACAGTTAGAAAAATCAAGTGGTAAATCACCTTTCAGTGTAATCATGGGAAAAACACCATCTACCAATTTTAATAAACCAGAACCTGCAATCTTTACAGTTTGAAAATATACTTCTTTTTCATTATATGATAAGATATAAACTTTATGTCCTTGTTTTTTTAGATATTGTAAAAAAGATATAGCATCATCAAAAATATATTTTTTACCATCAAAAATTACCTTATTTACCATAAAGGTTGCTTGAGATATATCATAATGATAAATATTTTCTGAAAAATAAGAAATCAATTCATAAATATCAAAAATATTGGTAGCTCCTCTTCTGAATTTTTGAGTAAGAATTTGTAAAATAGTTTCAAAGTTATCATCAGAATGTTCAGAAATATAGTTTGCTAAGATATTTAGCATATCTCTTGTAAGCAATGGCGTATTGTATAAGGTATGGTCAAAATCTATAAAATAATTCATAAGAGCCTCCAAAGTTTTAAACTTTATACATATTAGCATAATGCGATTTTTAAGTCAAGTAGTGCAGCACACCTTTAGTTAATTCGTCGAATTTAAAAAAGGTTACAATTCACGGCTGGAAAAGTCCGCCTCCCATGGTTATGGTTATAAAATTTATGGCATTCCTCGGCTCCCGGCATACCGGAAGAGCATCTAAACTTAAATAAAACGAGCCTCTCGCTGCATCTTTCGCGCTTCCTCATTTTATTTAAGTTAAGATGCTCTATCCGGTATTCTGGTCACATTCGTCATGCCATAAATTTTATAACCATAACCATGGGAGGCGGATTTTTCCAGCCGTGCGTTGTAACTTAAAAAATGCAAAACTTAGAAAATTTTTCTATATTTTATTGAATTATAGGGCAAATTATGTTATAGTAAAAAAAGAAAAAAGCGAAGGAGGAAAGGGAATGATAGCAATCGGTAGCGACCATGGAGGTTACAAATTAAAAGAAGAAATCAAAAAATATTTAGAAGAAATGGAAATTGAATATAAAGACTTTGGAACCGATTCAGAAGAAAGAACAGATTATCCAATCTATGCAAAAAGAGTGGCTGAATCGATTTTGAAAAAAGAATGTGATAAAGGAATATTACTTTGTAAATCAGGTTGTGGTATGGAAATTGTTGCCAACAAATTTAAAGGAATTAGAGCAGGACTTATTGTAAACGAAAATGAAGCAAGACGTGCCAAAGCAGATGATGATATCAATGTAATAACTATTAGTGGTAGTAATACATCCATTGCAGAAGCCATAAAAATCATTCGAATGTGGCTTGGAACTGAATTCAAAGGTGGAAGATACCAAGAAAGAATTGAAATGATTTATAACATAGAAAAAGAAAATATGAAATAATTAAGGAGGCATAAGATATGTGGGGAAATATAGCAATATCGTTCTTATTGGCATTTATAGTAGCATTTATGGTAACCCCATATTCTATAAAAATAGCAAAAAAAATAGGAGCAATTGATATTCCAAAAGATGACAGAAGAATGAGAAAAAAACCAATCCCAAAATTAGGCGGAGTTGCAGTAATTGCAGGATTTGCTATATCGCTAATCTATTTAGTAGCAGTTATGAGCATCGAAGGGAGTATCAACTTATTTGATAATAATGAATATTTTAAAAAATTAGTAGGAATTGGATTAGGAGTCATCATTATTACCATTACAGGAATTATAGATGATACCAAAACACTAAAACCATTACAAAAATTATTTGGACAAGTTTTAGCAGCAGTAGTTGCAGTAGCTTTTGGGGTACAAATTAACAATATTGAAATACCGTATTTCAATAGCTTAGGACTATCTTATGAGGTATCTATTGTGGCAACCATTATTTGGATATTAGTTATCACCAATGCCATTAATTTGATCGATGGTTTAGATGGTTTATCATCAGGAATTGCCTTGATTTCCTGTATCTCATTACTCATTATTTTTGCCCTAAATGACTCCCCAATGATAGCTATTCTTATGATAACATCACTTATTGGAGCATTAGTAGGATTTTTACCATTTAACTTTTCACCAGCCAAAACATTTATAGGAGATACTGGCTCCAATTTTTTAGGATATATACTTTCAGTCGTATCCATCTTAGGGGTAGCAAAAACATATACAGCAGTAGTAATTGCACTTCCTATCTTAGTATTAGGATTACCAATATTTGATGTAACCTGGGCCATTATCAGAAGAATCATAAAAGGAAAATCCATAAAAGCAATATTTAAAGCAGATAAAGGACATTTACATCATCGATTAGTAGCCAATGGTTTTTCACAAAAACAAGCAGTCTTGGTTTTATATGCAGTAAGTGCAGCACTAGGCCTATTTGCTATTATTATATTAGAAAGTGGCATTTGGAAAGCGTTATCATTTTTATTAATGGTAATAGCAGCACTATTTTTAGGATATAGAAACTTTTTAACTGAAAAAGATGAAAAAGGCGAAAAATACGAATGTGGTGTTTGCAAATATATCTATAATCCTAAAACCGGAAACGAAAAAGCCGGAATACCACCAGGGACAGATTTCGAAGATTTGCCAGATACTTGGGTTTGCCCAGTATGTGGTGAAAGTAAAGATGTTTTTGAAATTCATAAATAATCAAAAATAGAGCCATCAGGAGCAAGTCCTTTTGGTCTCTTTTTTGGGTTTACAGGCAAAGGTTGGGGGGGGACATCATAAATTTATTTCATTCCTCGGTTCAATCCGTACATGAAGAGCTTCTAAATGAAAAACAAACGAGCCTCTCGCTACATTCTTCGCGCTTCCTCATTTGTTTTTCATTAAGAAGCTCTATCACGTACTCCAATCACATTCGTCATTACATAAATTTATGATGTCCCCCCCCAACCTTTGCCTGTAAACCCAAAAAAGAGACCAAAAGGACT
>CALXRJ010000195.1 GCA_944390615.1 uncultured Clostridia bacterium
GAGGAAGAAAAAACTGTTTAGATTTAGGGTATTGCACCAGAAAGCAAAAAACAGATTTAAGTGGAGCAGGTTTTGAGCTTTGTAGGTCAGTACATAGTGAACAAAATGCGATCATTAGTGCGAATCGAAGAGATATGATAGGGGCAACCTTATATTTAGTAGGAATCAATAAACGAAATGGAGCCTATATTCATGATAATTATCCATGTACTTTATGTAAAAGAATGATTATTAATGCAGGGATTGAAAAAGTTGTTATGAGAGACACGAAAACAGAATATAGAATTGATTTTGTAAAAGACTGGATCGAAAAAGATGATACATTAGATTAGGAACCAAAGGGACCGGGTCATTTTGGCGCTAAGCACCAAAAAGACCCGGTCCCTTTGGCTACCCAATTGTTTGTGCTAAAACAAACCCTAAAAGTAAACTCAAAATAGAGATAATACCACTTAAATCAAAGGAAAATCCGTGGATAAAGGACAAAAATAGAACCAAGTGTAAAACCTATTATGGTAAAAAAAGTTTGTGGGTAAAATCGATCTAGCAAAAATTTAGTAATTTTCATAAAGAAAAGGCTACCCAAAAATAAACCAATACAAAAAGGAAGAAGAAAAGGTAAATAAACACCAGAAACAGCATCCAAATAAGCTTCATAGATACCTAAAAGCATTAAAATTAAGGTACTACTTACCCCTGGAATAATGACACCAGCAGCCATAAGAAATCCAGAAAATACTAAAAACAGAAAACTATAGGTATGAGCGGAAAAGGAAGGAAGACGGTTTTCCAAAATAACAAGAAAAATACCAAGCAAAAGAGCGATTAAGGTAAAAATTAAATCATAAGGTTTCAATTTAGCTTTAGCTGTACTTTCTTTTATCAGAGCAGGCACACTACCTAAAATTAAGCCAATAAAAATAAATTTTATTTGAACAGGATAAGCAAAAAATAGATATTTTAAAATATTTCCAAATAAAACAATACCAATCATGGTTCCTATTCCAATTGGAAAAAGAAACTTAAAATTTTCTTTTATATTCTTAAAAAAATTCAAAACACAATTTAATAATGTTTCATAGATACCAAAAATTACGCATAAAACACCACTACTAATACCTGGTAAAATAGCCCCAGCACCAATTACAATGCCTTTTAACAAATCTTTAAAAAATTTCAAAAAAACCAGCTCCTTTTTAATAAATGTATGTTAAAAATTAAAAAATATGTTTTGGGAGCCAAAGGGACCGGGTCTTTTTGGCACTGGTGCCAAAAAGACCCGGTCCCTTTGGCTCCCAATTTTAATGGGTCAGGCACTTTTATTTTTCTTAGGCATATAATGGGTTATAGAAAAATGGAGGTGCTTTATGTTTTCAGGCATTTTTTTTACAGGACTTTTAGAGTTTTTAAAATCAGCAATTTTGGTTGTTCGGATATATTACAGGAAGTAATTTATTTCCTGAACCATTAACGCCAGAGGAAGAAAAAATAGCATTAGAAAAGTTTGCAAATGGGGATGAAGAAGCACGTAATTTACTAATAGAGAGAAATTTAAGACTAGTGGTTCACGTATGCAAAAAATACGCCAATGCCAATATTGATCAAGACGATTTACTTTCTATCGGGACAATTGGACTGATAAAAGGTGTCAATAGTTTTAAGGTTGAAAAAGGCTCCAAACTATCTACCTATGTATCAAGATGTATTGATAATGAAGTACTCATGTATTTACGTTCCACCAAAAAATTAAATGCAGAAGTATATTTAAATGAACCAATCGGAAAAGATAAAGATGATAATGTCATCACTTTAGAAGAAGTATTAGAAAGTGAAAATAAAAGTATCGAAGAAATGGTAGATTTAAAAATGAAAGTAAAAAAAATGTATCATAAAATAAAAGAAGTCTTAAAAGATAGGGAAAAAATGATTATAGAATTAAGATTTGGGCTCAAAGGAGAAAAACCAAAAACGCAAAAAGAGATTGCAAAAATGCTCGGAATTTCACGTTCTTATGTGTCCAGAATAGAAACCAAAGCCATTGAAAAATTAGCAGAAGAATTTAAAGAGTAGAGGAGGAAAAAGGATGATTTTAACCATGAGAAAAAGTGCAAAAGCAGAAATAAGAGGGGGAAAAGAATATAAAAAAATAAAAGGGGTGGTAACTTTTAAAGAAACCAAAAATGGGGTATTAGTAACAGCCAAAATACAAGGGTTACCAACAGCAAAAAAGCCGTGTACAGGAAGATTTTTTGGATTTCATATTCATACAGGAAATTCCTGTACCGGAAATGCTACAGACGAATTTGCCAATAGCTTAGGCCATTATAACCCAAACAATTGTAAACATCCACTACATGCAGGAGACTTACCACCTTTGCTAGAAAATCACGGAGAAGCGTATATGTGTGTATTGGTTGACAAATTTAAGATAGAAGATATCATTGGCAAAGTAGTAATTATCCATGATATGCCAGACGATTTTACAACCCAACCAAGTGGGAATGCAGGAACCAAAATTGCGTGTGGAAAAATCATAAAAAATCATTGAAATAATATAAAATTTACTATATAATAAAAAAGAGGTAAAATAAATGAAAAAATATATAAAATTTATTGTGATTTTTTTTATCATAATTGTCATAATGCTAGGTGCTTTTCTAGTTATGAAAAAGAACCAAGAAAGTAGAAAAACAGAAGAAACACACATAAACACAGACCTTGGAAAAACAGAAATAGAAGAAGATACTTTAATAATCGATATAGGAGAAAGCCAAGAACAACCAATATCAGAAGAACAACCAGAGCCAGAGCCAAAACCAGAGCCAAAAAAAGATGCAGCAACTTTAACACAAGAAATATACAACAGGAATGGTTCAATTGGCACTTTATATATACCAAAAACAAAACTAAATACAGAAGTTTATAGTAGTGTAACAGTAGATGAACTAGAAAAAATGCCCTGCTTTTTATACACTACAGGCGGGTTAAGCCAACCAGGAATCACGTTATTAGTAGGGCATAACAGAAGAAATGGAAAATTATTTTCAAATAACAAAAATTTAGAAGTTGGAGACGAATTTTATTTTACAGATTATGAAGGGACAGAATTAAAATACACCATCTACTCCAAATTTATTACCACAGAAAATGATATTTCATTTCTCAATACCAATGTAGATAGTCCAGTTATTGCATTATCATGTTGCACTGATGCCAGTGATGAAAACAGAATTATAATATTAGGAAGAGCTGATTAATCATGAAAAAAAAGAAAGTATTATTTATATCTAGTACAGGAGGGCATCTAAACGAACTATTAGAACTAAGCCCATTGTTTGAAAAATACGATTACCATATCATAACCGAAAAAGACAAAACCAATGAATATTTAAAAGAAAAATATGGAAATAGACTCTCTTATCTTCCCTATGGAACCAGAAGTCAGCTTTTCAAATATATAGGGGTCTATTTTTATTTAATCTTAAAAACCATCTACTATTATTTAAAATTACGACCACAAGTTATTGTAACTACAGGAACCCATACAGCAGGTCCGATGTGTTATTTGGGTAAACTATGCGGGAGCAAAATCGTATATATCGAAACATTAGCCAACATAAACAAAAAAACAGTAACCCGGAAGACTGATCTATCCAATTGCAGACCTATTTATTGTGCAATGGGAGGAAATGTTAAAACTTTATCCAAAAGCAGTATATGGTGGAAAAATTTTTCAATAAAAGGGGAAAAATCAATGGAAGAAAATAGTGTGACACAACATACCTTTCTAGGTACGATTCAAGTAAAGGGAAAAAAATTCAAAATCTTTTCAGATAAAGGACATAGAAAAAATTTCTTAAAAGAATTAGAAGATGGAAGTCTAGTTTATCCAACCTTAGAAGAATATAATGCTTTATCGAAAATATACAATCCGGGATTAACAGATAAAATCTATTTCAAAAAATTTAAATTTGGGAAAAAATATAAATTTACTCCCAAAGTAATGATAGAACAAGACTTAGAAGAACCAGAGGATACCGATAAGGAAGAAGAAAGCCAAGAAGAAAAGGTAAGCAAATATTCTGCCAAAAAAATTGCTAAAGTAACAGCCTTATTGATTAGTCAAGGAACGCTTGCTCGGAATAGCACGGAAACAAAATTGGGCAAATGGTTTACGAGTATCAATATAAAGCAGAGCTAAAATCCATAGAAACAGAACTGCAAAGTGGGACAAACTATATTAAAGAGGCCAAAGATTATATTTTTGTTGACACCAATGAAGAACTAAAACCATATATGGAAAAACCAAATCCAACTTTTGAAGAGGTAAGAAATGCAGTTCATACCAATAAAAAATTAACCGAACAATATAAAATGTGGTTATTAGAATATATCGATGAAAAAGAAAAAAAATTCCCAGAAACAGATTTAGTATGTTTTTATTATAATATCGTCAATTTAGAAATTCAAGAAGTGGCAAGTGAGGAATTAGAAGAAAATGTAAGTGGCTATTTTGATATGGGTCAGCAAAAAATGGTTTTATCTGAGGGGGTAGAAGATGAGCAAATCAAAAAAAACGTTTTTCAACATGAATGTGAACATATGAACCACAATGTCTCGATAGAAATAGAAGGAAAAAACATTCGAAAATCTACCTATTCTTTAATTTTAGATGAAAATAAAAATATCAATAATATAGGAGAAGCCTTAGAAGAAGGAATAACAGAATATATAAGATTTGAAACAACTGGAGAAGAAGAAGCAGATATTTCATACCGCTATAAAGAATTACAAGACCTTGTAAGTTTATATGATATCGCATTA
>CALXRJ010000196.1 GCA_944390615.1 uncultured Clostridia bacterium
TTAGTAGCCCTTGCTGGAGATGAAGATGAAGAGGTACGCATGAAGGTAGCAGGCAATTCCCAAACACCAGTAGATATACTAGCAACTCTTGTTGGAGATAAAAAGTTACGCATAAAGGTAGCAGCCAATCCCAAAACGCCAGCAGATATGCTAGCAGCCCTTGCTGGAGATGAAGATGAAAGAGTACGCATAAATGTAGTTTGGAATCGCCAAACACCAGCAGATGTGCTAGCAACCCTTGCTGGAGATGAAAATGAATGGGTACGCATAAATGTAGCAGCCAATCCCCAAACACCAGCAGATGTGTTAGTAGCCTTTGCTGGAAATGAAGATGAAAGGGTTCGCATGAATGTAGCTTGGAATCACCAAACACCAGCAGATGTGCTAGCAATCCTTGCTAGAGATGAAGATAAAAAGATACGCATAAATGTAGCAGATAACCCAAAAACATCAGTAAATGCGTTAGTTACCCTTGCTAGAGATGAAGATATTTTTGTACGCAAGACAGTAGCAGCTAATCCTCAAACACCAGCAGATGTGCTAGCAACTCTTGCTGAAGATGAAAATGAATGGGTACGCAGAGCAGCAGCTAAAAATCTAAAGCACCAAAAGATGTCAATATAGCGTTAAAGAGATAAAATTTGGCATATAAGATTTTTAGAAAATGAAAATCAATGGTTGAGCAGTAATTGAAAAATTCAAATTAAAGGAGATTGCAGTTTGCAGTCTCCTTTAATTTAGAAAAGAACACTGATAATTAAATTTTCTGTACGGTTCAGATTAAATAAATAAAAAAATCCTTGAATTTTTACAACAATTTAGCAAAAATTCAAATTGACATTTTTCTACCTTTTTGCTATACTGACAAAGTAATAGACGAAAAATAGTAAGGAAGTGTAACATAAAATATGGTAGTAGATAAAGAAAAATGTTCACCAATGATGCAAAAATATTTAGAAACAAAAGAAAAATACCAAGATTGTATCCTATTTTATAGACTAGGCGACTTTTACGAAATGTTTTTTGATGATGCCACCTTAGTATCCAGAGAACTAGAAATAACTTTAACCGGAAAAGACTGTGGACTAGAAGAGCGTGCTCCAATGGCAGGAATTCCTTACCATGCAGCAGAAAGCTACATAGCAAAATTAGTGGCTAAAGGATATAAAGTTGCTATTTGTGAGCAACTAGAAGACCCAAAAACCACAAAAGGCATTGTCAAAAGAGGAGTCATCAAAATTGTAACCCCCGGAACAGTTGTAGAATCCAATATGTTAGAAGAAAGAAAAAACAATTACATCATGAGTATCTACAAAGCAGGACTTTATTTTGGAATAGCAGTAAGTGATATATCAACCGGTGAATTTTATGCTGCTGAAATTAAAGAAAACAACAACTTTTCATTATTATTAGATGAAATATCCAGATATTCGCCAGCTGAAATTGTAGTAAGCCAAATGATGTACCAATCTACAGAAGAAATTGCAAAAATTCAAACCAGATTTCCAAGTACTTATATAACAACTTGTGATGAAACCTATTTCAATGCAGATTTAGAACAAGTAAAACAAAATTTTCTTTTAGTAGATAATAAAGGAAATGAAATGGAAAATGAAAAGTTAACAAATATGATTTTAGCGATTTCTAGTATCAATGCTTTAAAACAATACATCCAAAATACCCAAATGACAGACTTAAGCCATATCAATAAAGTCGTGATTTATTCAGTTTCCAAATATATGTCACTTGACATCAATGCCAGAAGAAACCTAGAAATTACCGAAAAACTAAGAGACAGGTCCAAAAAAGGAACCCTTTTATGGGTATTAGACAAAACCTCAACCTCCATGGGAGCAAGAGCCTTAAGACGTTGGCTAAATGATCCATTAATTGATGTAGATGAAATCAATAAAAGATTAGATGCAGTAGAAGAGCTAAAAAATAATCTTATTCTACGAGGAGATATAATAGAAAATCTAAAAAAAGTATATGATATTGAAAGACTAGCCGGAAAAATGGCATATGGAAATGGAACCCCAAGAGATATGATAACTCTTAAAAATTCTCTACTAAAATTACCGGAAATCAAAAAAGTTTTACAAAGTGTAAATGCAGAGTATCTAAAAGAAATCTACGAAAATACCGATGAGCTACAAGACATGTATGGATTAATCGAAAAATCCATCGTGGATGACCCACCAGTGAACACCAAAGATGGGGGCTACATCAAAATGGGGTATAATGAAGAAATAGATCAATTAAAACATGCCACAACAGACGGAAAATCTTGGCTTATGAAATTAGAAGCAGACGAAAAAGAAAAAACAGGAATTAAATCTCTCAAAGTAGGGTTTAATAAAGTTTTTGGCTATTACATCGAAGTGACCAATACTTATAAAAATATGGTACCAGATACTTATATTAGAAAGCAAACCTTAACCAATGGAGAAAGATACATAACAGAAGAACTAAAAAATATGGAAAATCAAATACTAGGAGCAGAAGAAAAAGTCATAAAATTAGAGCTAGAAGCATTTCATCAAATCAGAGAAGAAATTGCCAAAAACATAAAACGATTACAAAAAACCGCAGAAGCCGTATCTACCCTAGATGTATTAGTATCTTTTGCAGAAGTTGCCGAAGATATGAACTATTGCAAGCCAACCATCAACAAAGAAGGCATCTTAGACATCAAAGAAGGAAGACATCCAGTTATCGAAAAAATGTTACCAAGTGGAGAATTTATCTCCAATGATACTTATTTAGATGAAGACGAAAATCGCCTAGCCATTATCACAGGACCCAATATGGCTGGAAAATCTACTTATATGAGACAAGTTGCTCTAATTACCCTAATGGCACAAGTAGGAAGTTTTGTGCCTGCAACATCTGCCACCATAGGTGTAGTAGACAAAATTTTTACAAGAGTAGGAGCATCAGATGACTTAAGTATGGGACAAAGTACCTTTATGGTAGAAATGATGGAAGTGGCAACTATCCTAAAAGAAGCCACCAAAAATAGTTTAGTTATACTAGATGAAATCGGAAGAGGAACTTCAACTTATGATGGTTTATCGATTGCATGGGCTGTGGCAGAATATATAGCGGATAAAACTAAATGTGGAGCAAAAACCTTATTTGCAACACATTACCATGAAATGACAACCTTAGAAGAAGAAAAAAATGGTATTAAAAATTATTCCGTAGCAGTAAAAGAAAAAGGAGAAGATATCATTTTCCTAAGAAAAATTGTAAAAGGTGGAACAGACGAAAGTTATGGTGTACATGTTGCCAAACTGGCAGGTGTTCCAAAAGAAGTTACCAAGCGTGCCAATGAAATTTTAAAATCTTTAGAAAGAAAAAGTATTTTAAAAGATAAAAAGCCAGAAAAACAAGACAAGAAAAAGGTTGAAGGTCAATTTGATTTATTTAACTATAAATTAGCTGAAGTAGCCCATGAATTAGATATGGTAAATTTAAATGAATTGACACCAATTGATGCATTAAACACATTAGTTCGAATGAAAGAAAAAATGGCTTGATATTTTTAAAAAACAAAATATTCAAAAATGAATATTTTGCTTTTTTTTTGGAAATATTTTAAATAAAGAGATTTATAAAAAAGGAGAAAAAAATTGATTTATACCATAACCTTTAATCCGGCATTAGATTATGTACTAGAAATGCGGGAATTTTCAAATAGGAGAAATTAATCGAAGCAACAAAACACATATTTTACCAGGTGGAAAAGGAATTAATGTTTCAATTCTTTTAAAAATGCTAGAAATAGATTCTACTG
>CALXRJ010000197.1 GCA_944390615.1 uncultured Clostridia bacterium
AATGTACATGCCTCCCTTCTTCCTAAATACAGAGGAGCAGCCCCAATTCAATGGGCCGTATTAAATGGAGACAAAACAACCGGCATTACTACCATGTATATGGATATTGGAATGGACACAGGAGACATTATTTTAAAAAAAGAAGTCCAAATTGGTGAAGATGAAACAACAGGGGAACTTTGGGATAGATTATCTAAAATAGGAGGAACTCTTTTGGTAGAAACTTTGTCACAAATAGAAGCAGGAAATGCTACCAAAATACCACAAGGAGAAGATTTTACCATAGCACCAATGCTTAGCAAAGAAATGGCAAAAAATAATTGGCAAGAAAAAACAGCAGTACAAATTAAAAATCTAGTTAGAGGATTAAATCCTATCATGGGAGCTTATAGCACACTAGATGGTAAAAAAATCAAATTTTGGAAAGTTAATGTTTTAGAAAATGAAAATAATGCTTTTCAGAAAGCAGAGGTAGGAAAAATACTTTTAGCAGACAGTAAAAAAGGATTATATATCCAAACCAAAGAAGGAATCCTATCAGTTTTAGAAATACAGGGTGAGAATGCTAAAAGAATGAGTATAAACGATTTTTTAAGGGGAAATAAACTAGAAGTTGGAAAAAAATTTGAATAATGCCCAATATGATATTTTACTATCTCCTATTATAGAAAATATTGAAAATTATAATAATAGAACACAATATATGGCATTTTATAAAAATATAAAGAATGAAGGAGTTTTATTAAATGGATAATAAAGAAACAATAAATTTTATGCAACAATTGACAAGTGGACATAATTAGTGATACAATATAGTTTGTAACTGTACATCAGAGGTGAAATCCCTCGGTTCTACCGAAACTTTCCGGCAGAAATAAACTCCTTGAGAGAGCCTCGAAAGGAGGAAAAGATATGTGGAATTCCACGGGACCTTTGACTGATAACAGTAAGCAATGTGAAGGGTGCGAAAACTGTTGTAGCGATTGCTCTCGGGCAAAAGCTGCAGAGGAGGTCAAAAAAAACAAAGAGGAAAAAGATGCATAATCCCAATTCCTCGAAAGAAGCTGGTGCTCAAAAACACTAGCTTTTTTCTAAAAAATTCAAAAAATACTTGACAAATCCAAAAAAAGAGTGTAAACTATATTCGTATTACAGATATGGCTTAAAATTTATAAAATAGAAAGAGGAAAAAAGTGGAAGAAAAAATAGAAATAAGTATTTTACTTAGTTTATACGGAAATCTATTAACCCCAACCCAAAAAAAATATATGGAGCAATACTATAATGAAGACTTATCCTTATCTGAAATAGGAGAAAATGAGCAAATAACAAGGCAAGCGGTAAGAACGATACTCATAAAATCCAAAAAAAAATTACAAGAATATGAAGAAAAACTACAATATAGAAAAAAAGAAAAAGAAATAAAACGATTAACCAAAAAATTAGAAGAAACCAAATTAAACCAAGAACAACAACCAATAATAGATCAAATAAACAATCTACTAGAATGTTAACAGAACATTTTGCAAAAGTGACACACGCTTTGAAGAAAAAGGAGGAAAAAAGATGGCTTTTGAAGGACTATCATCAAGACTGCAAGAAATCACAAGAAAAATAAAAGGAGAAGCAAGAATTACAGAAAGCAACATGAAAGACATGTTAAGAGAAGTAAAACTTGCCCTATTAGAAGCAGATGTCAACTATAAAATTGTAAAAGAATTTATAGCCAATATTCAAGAAAAAGCGCTTGGTCAAGATGTCATGAAATCCTTAAAACCAGGGGAACAAGTAGTTAAAATCGTTCGAGATGAATTAGTAGAATTACTTGGTGGAACAGATAGCAAAATCAATCTATCACCTAATCCTCCAACTGTAATTATGCTAATTGGTTTGCAAGGTGCAGGAAAAACGACCATGGCAGGGAAACTAGCCAATTATTTAAGAAAAGATGGAAAAAAGCCATTAATGGTAGCATGTGATGTTTATAGACCAGCAGCCGTAAAACAACTGCAAGTAGTGGGAGCTCAGCTAAATATTCCCGTATATGCAGAAGAAGGAAGTCAAGATGTCATAGGAATTGCAAAAAGAGCAATCAATACTGCTATGTCAAAATTAAATGATGTAGTTATTATCGACACAGCAGGACGTTTACAAATAGATGAAAAACTAATGCAAGAACTGCAAGAAATCAAAAAAGCTGTCAAACCACATGAAATTTTATTAGTAGTAGATAGTATGACAGGTCAAGAAGCTGTAAATGTTGCCGAAAAATTTAATGAACAAGTAGGAATAGATGGTGTTGTTTTAACCAAGCTAGATGGCGATACACGAGGTGGAGCTGCACTTTCTGTAAAAAAAGTAACTGGAAAACCAATTAAATTTGCAGGTGTTGGCGAAAAGCTAAATGAATTAGAAGTATTTCACCCAGATAGAATGGCAGCTAGAATTTTAGGAATGGGTGATGTTTTATCCATTGTAGAAAAAGCGGAACAAGCTTTAGACCTAGAAGAAGCAGAAAAATTAGAAAAACAATTAAAAAAAAATAAATTTGATTTAGATGATTATTTAGCACAACTAAGACAAATCAAAAAAATGGGATCTGTATCATCTATCCTAAAAATGTTACCTGGTGCCAACAAATTAAAAGATATACAAGTGGATGATAAAGAATTTATAAGGATTGAAGCAATTATTACATCCATGACAGCAAAAGAAAGAAAAAATCCCAATCTTCTAAATGCAAGTCGCAGAAAGCGTATTGCAAAAGGAAGTGGAACCCAGGTTCATGACATCAACAAATTCATGGAATCTTTTGAAATGACACAAAAAATGATGAAGCAAATGAAAACAAAAGGTGGCATGAGAAAAATGATGAAAGGTCTTAAACTTGACCAGTTAGATGAATTCAAAGACCTCATGTAAAATAAGAAAAAATAAACCCAAATAAAATATACTATTTTTATTCAGTTATTAAATTTTAAAATATAAATTACGATATGTCTTTTAAGTAAAAGGCATTCAACAATTAGGAGGTGAACAAAACATGGTAAAAATAAGATTACAAAGAGAAGGAAAGAAAAAAGCTCCATTCTATCATATCGTAGTAGCAGATTCTAGAAGCCCAAGAGATGGAAAAATTATAGAGCAAATTGGTACATATGATCCAATGACAGAACCATCTACAATTGTATTAGATCAAGAAAAAGTTGCACAATGGATCAAAAATGGTGCTAAACCAACAGACACAGTAAAAAAACTAATTGAAAAAGCATCAAAATAAGATAGCTCTTAGACTTAAACCAGATTAGGATAAGTAACTTAGAGGTAGATTATGCGGTAGCATAGTAAAAAAGAAAGGACAAGAAAATGAAAGAAATATTAGAAACAATAATCGCCAACTTAGTAGATGACAAAGAAGCTGTTGAAGTAAATGAAATCAATGGTACACAATCAGTTGTATTTGAAGTAAAAGTAGCAGAAGGCGATATGGGAAAAATCATAGGAAAACAAGGAAGAATTGCAAAATCCATTCGTACAGTAATGAAAGCAGTTGCAGCAAAAGAACACAAAAAAGCAACTGTAGAATTTATTGGATAATGGGAGAAAATCCTATGAAAGAAAAGTTAGAAGTTGGTCAAATTGTTAATACATTCGGAATCAAAGGTTTTGTAAAAATCTACCCCTATGTAGACGATATTCAAAGATTTGATGATTTAAAAAATGTATATATCCAGACAAAAAAGTTCAACACCAAGTTAGAAATAGAAGAAGTAAAATACCAAAAAAATATGGTTCTTGTCAAATTTAAAGGAATTGACACACTAGAACAAGCAGAAAAGCTAAAAAATGCCTATGTAGAAATAGATAGAAGTGATGCTATTCCCTTAGAAGAAGGACAATATTTTATAGCAGACTTATTAGGTCTGGAAGTATTTTTAGATACAGGTGAAAAACTAGGTATCTTAGAAGATATTTTTAATACAGGCAGTAAAGATATATATGTTGTAAAAAATGAATTAGGAAAGCAATATTTATTACCATATATAGATGAGGTAATAAAAGATATTGACTTAGAAAAAGGTAAAATTATTGTTCATTTACTGGAAGGATTAAATTTTTAACCACAAAATTTATTAAGACACCAAAAATTAAAAACAATAAAAATATGGAGGAAAAAATGAAATTTGATGTTTTGACACTTTTTCCCGAAATGTTTGAAGTTCTAAACCAAAGCATTATCGGAAAAGCAAGAGAAAAAAATCTAATTACAATTAATTTAGTAAACATTAGAGATTTTTCAAAAGATAAACACAAAAAAGTTGATGATACTCCATATGGTGGTGGAGCTGGCATGGTCATGAAAGCTGATGTAGTATATGATGCCTACCAATCGGTTCAAGATCAAAAAGCAAAAGTTATCTATATGTCACCACAGGGGAAAAAATTAAATCAATCCAAAGTAGAAGAACTAGCCAAACAAGAACATTTAATCATATTATGTGGACATTATGAAGGAATTGACCAAAGAGTAATTGATAAAATTGTGGATGAAGAAATTTCAATTGGAGATTATGTTTTAACAGGAGGGGAACTTCCTGCAATGGTATTAATCGATTCAGTTGCAAGATATCAAGAAGGAGTGATTGCCAAAGAATCCATAGAAGAAGAATCTTTTAGCAATCGGCCTATTAGAATATCCACAATATACAAGGCCAGAAGTTTTTGAAGGAGTAAGAGTTCCAGAAATATTACTTTCCGGAAAACATCAAAAAATAGATGCCTGGAGGAAAGAACAAGCCATCCAAGTAACAACAATAAAAAGACCAGATTTATTAAAAAAATGAAGTACTAAAAAGTACCGCTCATAAAAAACTATTGTCTAAGATGAAACTTAGCGACGATAGAAATTGAATAAGGAGGAAATAAAAAATGGATATTATAAAATCTATTGAACATGAACAACTAAAATCCAAAATTCCTGATTTAAAAGTAGGAAATACTGTTAGAGTTCATGCTAAAATTAAAGAAGGAAATAAAGAAAGAATACAAGTTTTTGAAGGAATTATTATCAAAGTACAAGGAACAGGTGTAAACAAAACATTTACTGTAAGAAAAATATCTTATGGTGTAGGTGTTGAAAAAACATTCCTAGTACATTCACCTTTAGTAGAAAAAGTTGAACTAGTAAGAGTAGGTAAAGCAAGACGTGCTAAATTATTCTATTTAAGAGATAGAATTGGAAAAGCTGCTAAAACAAGAGAAATTGCTGGTGCTAGAATTGAAGATAAAGAAATTGTTATCAAAGGAGATGAAGTACCAACAGAAGGTTCTGCAGAAGATGTTGTAGAAGAAGCTAAAACAGAAGCACCTGTAGCAGAAGAAGCAGTAAAAGCAGAAGAAACTGTTACAGAAAAGGCAGAAGAAGTAAAAAAAGAAGAAGCTGAAGAAAGCAAAGCAGGAGCTGTAGAAGAAGTGAAAACAGAAAAAACTGCTACAGAAGAAGAAAAAGCTCCAACAGAAGAAGCTAAAAAAGCAGAGTAATAGGAGAAATATATGAGAAAAAAAAACAAAAAATGGGCAAGGCCAGAATTAATTGCAAGTCCTTTTTATGTAGATAATCCAGAAAAGAGAAGAGGAAAATGGAAGGAACTTTTTAAGCATCCAACTTTTCCTCTTCATTTAGAATTAGGATGTGGAAAAGGATATTTTATCGCCAATTTAGCAAGCTTACATAAAGATACAAACTATCTAGCAATTGATTTAGTAGATGCCATGTTAGGGCTAGCCAAAAGAAATGTAGAAAGTATTTATCAAGAAAAGAACCAAGAAATTGATAATCTATTTTTAACCAGATTTGATATAGAAAGAATTCCTTTGATTTTAGCCAAACAAGATGAAGTGGAAAGAATTTACATCAATTTTTGCAACCCTTGGCCAAGAGGAAAGCATCATAAAAAAAGACTAACTCATACAAGACAACTAGAAAAATATAAAGAATTTTTAAAACCAGGTGGAGAAATTTATTTTAAAACAGATGATGATAATTTGTTTTTAGAAAGTATAGCTTATTTGGAAGAAACAGGTTTTCAAATTGTGAAAAAAACATTGGATTTACATGCTGAAACTAATTTTTGGGAAAATATTGAAACAGAGCATGAGAAAATGTTTTCAGAGCAGGGAATTAAAATTAAGGCATTAATTGCCAAATGGAATGGTTTGTAATAAAAGAAAATAAGTTGAAATTTTTTTATGTAGAATTTTGTCGAACGATTTTTTATATTTTTTTTTAAAATTTTATTGCAAAAATAAAATTTTATAGTATAATAGAGATATAAACTTTTGAACGCATTATTCACTAACTAAGAGGGATTACAAAAAGCAGGCATTTCTGTGAAAAATGCCTGCTTTTGCTATTAATGAAATGCTTCAAAAATAGACTTTTGTCGAAATACGTCATAAGAGATAAAAAAATAAAAAGAGTAACCAAAACCAAAAACCAACATATAATCATGTAGAGGTGTTGGAAATGGCTTATTCAGATAGAGAGCTTTTAGCAAGAATCGTTCAATGTGAAGCGGGAGGAGAAGGGGATAACCGGAATGAAAGCAGTAGCATCTGTTATTTTAAACAGAGTCAATACTCCCGAAGGCGAATATGCAAGAATTTCACAGGGAGGAAATATCCGAAATATTATCTTTCAACCAGGACAATTTGATTGTGCAGCAGAAACACTTTTTAATCGTTATAATCCACAAAATATTTACAATATGACACCAACTGAAGAACATTATTACATAGCAGATTGGGCACTTTCAGGAAACCGTTTAAATGAGATCGGAGACTGTTTGTGGTATTTAAATCCCTTTAGACCGACTTGCAGCTCCACATTCCCAAGCAATGGTTCTGGAACTTTTCATACAAGATTAGGAGAACATTGCTTTTACCGACCAACGGCTCTGTATAGTCAAACTTAAAACGACTAAACTAGCTTGAAAATTTAAGCAATCCAAATTAGAAAGGAGTTATTTATGGCTGAAAATGAAAACAGTTCACAATCCAATGAAAAAAGACAAATTACCATAAATGCCAATACACCAGAAATTTTAACAAATGCTATTTATACACCAGCATTTTTAAGAGAACAAATTGGAAAACTAATGAGGGTAGAGTTTCTAATTGGAACCAATAATTTAGTAGATCGAATCGGAATTTTACAAGATGTAGGAGCAAGCTATATTTT
>CALXRJ010000198.1 GCA_944390615.1 uncultured Clostridia bacterium
AAAATCAAGCAAAAAAAATTACAGACAGAAGAAAAGAGATTATATAATTCAATCTAAAAGAGATATTATAATAAATACACATCCAGCAATCATTAGTAAAGAATTATATAAAAAAGCAAATGAAAAAGTAAAAAGAAATAATGAAAAAGTTAATAGAAAGAAAGAATATCATAGCAAACTTGAAGGTATTATCAAGTGTGGAGAATGTGGCAAATTTATGAGGGTAAGCGGTAGAAAGAGAGAAAATGGCAAAGTTACATTTAGTTTATATTGCCCAGATGGGAAAAATAAAAACAAGACTTGTAAAAATACACATACTATATCAATTAAAAAAATAGAAAATATAATTTATTTCAAATTAAACGATATTATAAATAACAAAATAACAAAAGATTATATTACCAAAAATGCAATTAAATATAGTGTAAATCTAAAGAAACATAAACACCAAAAGGAATATCTAGATAAAGAGATTGAAAAAAATAAGATACAAATTAAAAAACTATATTTAAATAAAACAAATAATTTTATAACAGTAGATGAATTTATAAAACAAAGAGAAAGTTTAAACAAACAAATAGAAATTTATGAAAAACAAAAGGAAGAATTAACTAAAGAAATAATATGTGAAAAAAATAAAAAAGAAGTAATACAAAAATTTAAAGAATTTAAAAATAAAGACAATTTAATGAATTATTTAAATGAATTAGTAGAAGAAGTGATTTTTTACAAAGACAGAACATTAAAAATTAGATTTAATTTCGTAATGTAATACAACTATCTCCAAAAAATGTGTAAAAACATTTAAATATATCTCCAAAAAACGTGAAAATACAATTCGAATAATCTCCCAAAAACGTGAAAAAATTTGACTATTTAAACTAAAAAGGTGTATAATATATGTATAAAACTTACTTTTATAAGAAATTTTACGATTAAATTTAATTTGAAAGGATAGATTTTATGAAAAGAAAAATATATCATGATTTATTAAAATGGAAAGAATCTTCCATTGATACACCATTAATGGTTATTGGTGCAAGACAAATAGGAAAAACATATATTATAAACGAATTTTGCAAAAATGAATTTGAAAACCATATTTATATCAATTTATTAGATAATCCTAAAATTGTAGAATTATTTGAGCAACCAATTTCTACAGAGGAAAAATTTACTCAATTACAATGGATATTAAATGTCGATATCGATTTAAATTCTACAATAATATTTTTTGATGAAATTCAATTAAGTGAAAAATTAATTAGTAATCTAAAATATTTTTGTGAATCTGACAAGCCATATAAGATCATATGTGCAGGCAGCTTACTTGGCGTGAAGATAAATCGTTTTCACTCATCTTTTCCAGTAGGAAAAGTAAGAATGATTTATATGTATCCGATGGATTTTGAGGAATTTTTAATGGCAACATCTGTTAATGGTATTATAGATGAAATACGCAAATGTTATTATAATATGGAACCAATAAGTGAACCATTACATGAAAAACTATTAAAATTATATCGATTATATTTATGTATTGGTGGTATGCCACAAGCTATAGAAAATATTATAGAAGTTAATCAGGATATATTTAAATTTGATAAAGAAATTATTAATAATATTATTGAATCATATTTGAATGATATGAACCAATATATTTTTAATAATACTGAAAAATCAAAGATAGAAGCAATCTATAAATCAATACCATCCCAATTAGGAAATACAAGTAACAAATTTCAATATAGTAAAATAAATTCAAATGCTAGAAGTAGAGATTACGAAAGTTCACTACAATGGCTCCTTTCAAGTACTATGATATATAAATGTAATTTACTTAAAACAGTTCAAATTCCACCAAAAGCATATTGTGATGAAGAATATTTTAAATTATATTTAAGTGATGTTGGGCTATTAACTTCATTACTAGAAATAAAATATACAGATATTCTTTTAGACAATGATTTTATATATAAGGGAAATATTGCTGAAAATTATGTTGCTCAAACATTTGTAAGAAATGGAATTAGTTTATATTATTGGAAATCAAAAAGTGATGCAGAAATAGATTTTATATTATATAACGAAGATGGATTAATACCTGTAGAAGTTAAAGCATCAGATAATGTCATGTCAAAAAGTTTAAATATATATGTTAAACAATATAATCCAAAATATGCGATAAGAATCTCTACTAAAAATTTTGGATATGCCAATCATATAAAATCAATACCGTTATATGCAGCATTTTTAATCCAATAAATTAGTTTACTAAACTACAGTCAGCAGATGGAGACAAACGCTATAGCGAAAAATCTTTCAAATATTATCAAAAAATGGGAATAAAGGCAGTTGTAAAAAACATTCCTGAAAACAAACAACCCAAAGTAGTTTATCATCTATTAAAATACTATAAGCCAGACATCTTAGTCATTACAGGACATGACGGAATGATTAAAAAAGAACATGGATATTATGATTTATACAATTATAGGAATTCAAAACACTTTATAGCAACTGTAAAAGAAGCAAGAAGATACGAAAAAGACACAGGTTCAGATTTAGTAATATTTGCAGGAGCTTGTCAAAGTTATTTTGAAGCAATCATGCAAGCAGGAGCAAATTTCGCCTCTTCTCCAGCACGTATATTAATAGACATTTCAGACCCATTAATTGTAGCAAAAACAATAGCAATTACAGATGAATTCAAATATATTAGAATAGAAGATATAGAAAATGAGTTAAGAGATGGAAGAAAAGGGGTAGGCGGAATTGGTGCAAGACGGAAAAAAGAAAAAGACTTAAAACAAAACTCTTAATTGACATAAAACCAGAAGCGTGATATAATTTTTTTATCTGCTTCAATAGAGCAGAAAAAAAGCAGAAAGGAAAGGTTACTATGGCAAAATCAAGAAAGAGCTTATTATTCAAGGAAATCGAAGACCAATTAGAGGAGGTGCTCACCAATGCACACCTGGACGATTTCAGAAAGATAAGCGAGAGCGAACGGGAGCTGATAGCAGGAACGACCATTGAGACGCGGGTAAATCTTAGAAACAAAATACCTGACCAAGAAAGCATGGTCGCGATACAACACTTCGTTATCCACGAAGTAAAAGGATTGATTACCACGACAGAAGTTGAACTAGAAGAGCATGCAAAAGTCCTAGAGAAAAAGCAAGGAGAGTATAACCTTGCTGAACAGGAATTAGAAAAGGCCAAAGAAAGGATGGAAAAGGCAAAAAGCATTTTAAAAAATGAGGAAGAGCTTCATACCAGCCTTGAAAGAGAATTGGAAAAAAACCGAAAGGATCTGGAAAAAGCAAAAAAGAGTTTAGCTGCGATGCAAGTCATTGCAGTCGTGCACTCAACAGCCTCATTAAAGCAGGTAAACAAATATCAACTTGCTTTGATGATAGTCCTCAGGGATGAAGCAAAGCTTTTAGAAAGCATAAAGCCAGACGAAGTATTTGAACCAGAAGCAGTAGAGAACTTCATCCAAGTTCTGCCAAGGGGCTTTGAAAAACATGATGAAAAAACAAGGAAAAACCTGATAGATTTTTGCAACCTTGTCATCAATATCAAAATGGTGGCACCAGAAGATCAGAAAGTTGTCGCCTTGTTTAGTAATCAGGAAATCGCAGAAATCTTAAGACTCAATGGTCTGGAAGATTTTCGCTAAAAGCCATAAACCTTAAACCTATTACAAAAAGGGAGGATACTTGTAGCTACAAGTATCCTCCCTTTTTGTAATAAAAATGTAATAAAAATGTAATATTAAAAAAATAAAACGATACAACACTCGGAAAATAAACAAAAACGCGAATTTTGAGCGAACAAAAGGTTTTTGACATTTTTAGAGCCAAATGTTATAATTCAGACAATAAATCTATTAGAAGGTGATATAAATGATTTGTTCTGCTGATATTATGAACTTAAAATCAGACATTTTAGAAAAAATCGGACAAAAGATAATAGTGAAAGGGTCACTAGGAAGAAACAAGTCTTTTGAGAAAGAAGCCACAATAGACAAAGTATATTCTAATATATTTACAGTAAAATATAACGAAGGAGCAAGAAATGCGACATATAGTTATACAGACATATTAACGAGAACAGTTGAAGTTCAAGTTTTAAATGATGATAATACATATTGTCCATTGATACCACCAGTTGAACAAGTAAACAAAAAAAGAATTAAAGTATAAATC
This sequence comes from uncultured Clostridia bacterium, assembly GCA_944390615.1. Classification (GTDB taxonomy): domain Bacteria; phylum Bacillota; class Clostridia; order TANB77; family CAG-508; genus CAG-269. The sequence continues at coordinate 4,215 of CALXRJ010000198.1, forward strand.
AAACAAAAATGGCAAGTATTGTACTTGCTATTTTTTTATCAATATAGTAAAATATTAATAGATTCAAAAGAGTAACGAAAAGGAGAACTTAGTTGAAAAAAATAGTTTTCATAACTATGTATACCTTTGAGCGAAGCGAGAAAGGAATGAAATTTTTTATGCTAAATTTAAAAAATGAAAAAGGTGCTATCACCCTATTTGTACTAGTATCGTGTCTATTTTTCATTCTATCAGTTACTTGTGTACAGATGTATATGCAGAGTAAAAAAGTAGCAGTAGATAGGGAATACAGGCAAATAAAATCAAATTACGAAACCAATCTTGCTGATACAGAATATTTAGATAAAACTTATTATCAATTATCTCAGTTAGAAAATTTAAACATCAACATAGAAAAAACAACCCATACCAATAACCAACTTATCGTAGAATTTAGTTTAAGTGATGTAACTAATTTAAATGCTCAAACCGTAAAATATGGATGGGGTACTAGTTCCTCAATTGATACAGTAGCTACATGGAATTATTTGGAAGCAGATAGTATAAAAAATAAAATGATAGCAATTAACAACAATGCGAGTGCAGATAATACAAATTACCATTTATTTGTGGTCCTTGATAATAAAGAGATTTACACGCCAATTGTGGTATCATAAAAAGATACTTCTTAGAAAAGAGAGAAGCTCTTGAAAAATTAGAAAAGAAACCTGTAACTTTTTCAAATTTTCAAGAAAGATCTCTCTTTTTTACATTTTTTAAAACCACTTTTCCAATTAGTTAATCCAAAACAAGATATTACTAAAAATAATGCTTCCAACTGTAATTACGATAGTAAAAACGCCTCCCCAAAAATTATGATTTGTTTTTATTTCCAATAAAGAAAAAGAAAAAACATAAAAAAGTATGAAGAAACAAATTATGCTAAAAAAAATTTTAATAAAAATAGTATTCATAAAAAATTTCATTCCTTTCTCGAAATTCTATTTTCATACAGCTTTCCGTTTTCCATCAAGAGTTTTGAATTAACAAGCTAGATATAATGTCAGAATTAATCTCCACATTAAATTCAGCATTTTCATATTTTTGTGCCCAATTATAATTTTCAAATTCAGGAATCGTTAAAAATTTACGTTTGGCAATACGATAAAATTCATTAATATCCACCTTATATTCTTTCGAAGTTTTATATAAATAGTTGGTTATTTGAGAAGACAAATAATCTTTTAAAGAAGTATTCAATGTATTTAAAGTTTCTGTATTAGAATAATCCAAAGTATCCTGACCAGTCAAAGTTTTTGCTGTCAAATTAATTTTTATATGGATAACAGGATTTTCTTTTGATGTATCAATCTGAACAGAAGAAGCAGAAAGACTATCTACTGTAATATCTATTTTTTTACTCGGGTCAAAAGGACTATCCATACTAACTAAAAAATTATCTACTTCATCTTCTAGTAAGGAATAACAAAGGGTCTCTATAGCAGATAAATCCCCTACATATTTATCATCTTTAAACACACATAAACCAATATTTTCAGTACCACGGTCTCCTTCTACAATCGATTCTCCAGATAAAATAGAATCTAATGAAGTATTGTTATTGGTATTGGTAGTATTGGAAGTCTCATTAGCAGTATTTCCTTGGTCTGTGGTATTTTGTGTATTTTCCGTGGAAGAATTACTATCACCTCCTTGAGACATAGAACCATCACCAGAAGAACTTTGTCCGGAGCTAGATTGTGTATTATCATTTGGAATATTACTTTTTTTTCCTAAGATGGTAACTGAGCCACTATTTTTGTTAATTAAACTTTCGTAAAATTCACTTAGCAGAATATTAGAAGTATAACCTGTGTACTCACTAGAATAAGGGAAAATTTCATAATACTTCGTTAAAACTTGTTCTAAAGAAGAGATAGAATTTTCTAAATAATCTTTTGCACTTTCTTTGGCAATAATAATATTGGCAGTTGGTCTAATTTGCGTACTATTCATAAGATACGTAACTTCTGATAAAACGCCTTTTTTAGCAAATTCTTCTGAAAATACAATTACTTTACAATGAGTCAAATTTAATTGTTTGCCAACATAAGCATTGATAATATTAATAGCGCTGGAGATAGAAGGGGCAATTACTGTATTGATAATCGGGTCACTATCTTTAGAGGAAGAATCCACAGAATAAGTGCTAGAATTAGTAAATTCAAAAGAAATTTCCAAATTATCACTCTCTGGAATACTGTCAACTGCAATAGCAATTGCATAATCTAAATG
>CALXRJ010000199.1 GCA_944390615.1 uncultured Clostridia bacterium
AGCAAAAGATTTTAAAGGGGCAATGAAAAGGCTTTTTTCAGAATTAAAACCTTTTAGAATATTAGTATACATAGCACTTGTTTTAGCAGTGCTAGGCTCTATTATGTCCATCATTGCTCCGAATCAACTATCCAATTTAACAGACGAAATATCAGAAGGATTAGTTGTCAATACGGATAATTTACAAACATTAACCGACAAAATAACAGCTAGTTTTACAGAAGAAAATATACAGTCAAAAATCATGTCTTCTGATATACCAGAAGAAGATATGGCTACATTTTTAAGTTTAATGAATGATTTTGAAACAGGAAATTTAACACAAGATACGGTTTCTTCTATTCCAGAAAGCATACAAAAAGCAATACTTAGTGAAATAGAAATCGATGGAACTACGATATCAGTGGAAGATCAAATTAAATTTATCCAAATAATGGGTGACGTAACAGAAGAAACAGATGAAACAGCGCTATATTTAAAAATAGATGAAATGCCAGAAAGCATACAAGAAGTAATCAAGCCATTTATGGATATGGATGCCATCAAAAAAATTGCAGCCTTATTAGCCTCTTTATATATAGCAAGTGCGTTATTTACCTTTATACAATCTATTTTAATGACAGATGTAGCCAACAAATTTGCCAAAAGTTTAAGAAGCAGAATATCCATAAAAATCAACAAACTACCACTAAAATATTTTGACAAAAATGCAATTGGAGATATTCTATCTAGAGTAACCAATGATGTAGACACCATAGCACAAAGCATGAACCAATCTTTAGCAACTTTAGTAAGTAGTACGACCCTATTTTTAGGAACCATTATCATGATGTTTTACACAAACTGGATAATGGCACTTACCGCCATCCTTGCCAGCCTAATCGGATTTGTATTTATGTTTATCATATTAGGAAAATCTCAAAAATACTTCGTATCCAGACAAGTAGAACTAGGAAACTTAAATGGCCATATAGAAGAAATTTATTCAGGACTCAATGTGGTAAAAGTATATAATGGTAAAAAAGCATCTGACGAAAAATTTGATATTTATAACAAAAAAGTAGGAGAAGCAGACAGAAAAAGTCAATTCTTATCAGGACTTATGCAACCAATTATGAACTTTATAGGAAACTTTGGCTATGTTGCTGTATGTATTGTAGGGGCATTACTTACCATGAATAACATCATTTCATTTGGTGTAATTGTTGCCTTTATTACTTATGTAAGATTATTTACCTCACCTTTATCACAAATAGCACAAGCCATGACATCACTTCAATCAACAGGAGCAGCTAGTGAAAGAGTATTTGAATTCCTAGATGAAACAGAAATGAAAGATGAAAGTTCCTTTACCAAAAAACTAGAAAAAGAAAACGTAAAAGGAACAATCGAATTTGATCATGTAGTATTCCAATATGACGATAGCCCTAAACCAACTATAAAGAACTTTAGTGCCAAAGCAATGCCTGGTCAAAAAATAGCCATAGTAGGACCAACTGGAGCTGGAAAAACAACACTGGTTAATTTGCTTATGAAATTCTATGACATCAATTCTGGAGATATCAAAATAGATGAAATCTCAACCAAAGAGTTAACAAGAGAAAATATACACGATTTATTTACCATGGTTTTACAAGATACCTGGTTATTTGATGGTACACTAAGAGAAAACATCGTTTACAACAATGAAAACATAACAGATGAAGAAGTAAGAGACATTTGCAAAACAGTAGGGCTAGACCACTTCGTAAAAACCCTACCAAAAGGACTAGATACGCCTCTTTCAGACAATGATGCAGTTTCTGCTGGACAAAAACAATTACTTACCATAGCAAGAGGAATGACCAAGAAAACGCCATTCTTAATATTAGATGAAGCAACTTCAAATGTAGATACTAGAACCGAAGAACTCGTTCAACAAGCGATGGACAAATTAACAGAAGGAAAAACATCATTCATCATAGCACACAGACTATCTACTATAAGAAATGCAGACCTAATATTAGTCGTAAATGACGGAAACATAATTGAACAGGGAAATCACGATGAATTAATGGCAAAACAAGGTTTTTATGCAGATCTTTATAATAGCCAATTTGAATTATAAGCTTTGTGAGCCATTAGGACCTGGGCTTTTTGGTTCCGCTCTGCAAAAGGAGCCAAAAAGCCCAGGTCCCAATGGCTCTAATGACGAAGAATGTCGAATTTTGCGATGAAAAAATAGAAAAAAATGTAAAAAGATATTGCCAAAATAAAATTTTTGTGTTAACATAAACATATAGTTCATGATTTTTAATTAAAAATTAGTTCAAAATGCTATCTTATTATTAAATTCTTAAAAATTTTTATAATAACGATAAAAACAAAAGGAGGGATTATTGCGAAAAAGTCAAAAAAATTTCTAATCTTATTTTTAGTAATGATAATCATTACAATGCTAATTTATTCAATATTCATTAAATTCATTTCGACTAAAAAAATAACTTTTAAATCAAATGAATTATCTCATTTAATTCCAGAAACAACCAATGTTTCCTATGTAGAAAGTAGTGACGGAAAAACAGTACCCATACCAGAAGGATATACAGCTTCGAAAATAGAAGAAGAAACCTCAGTAAATGGTGGATTTGTAATCTACGAAGGAAATATCAATTGGAATAGTGTAGAAAATTCAGATATCCAAGATAGAAAAAAAGAATTATTAAAATTGCAATCAAATTATAACCAATATGTCTGGATACCTGTAGAAAAAGAAGCTATAAACAGTATTTATGGGGTAGATAGCAATGGAAAATTATGGGGAAAATTATATTCCTATGCAGTAGAAGGAAAAACCAACCAAGATTGGTCAATGTTAAATGATAACATCTATGTGAAATTTGGAAACAATTACTTTGAACCAGGATTAGGATTAGGATTCAACTCAAATATTGTAAGTGAAATGACATTAAAAATGCAACTAAACAAAAATCGACAAGAGCTAATAAGTGAACTAGAGCAAACTTATTACCAAACCATAAAAAGCATAAAAAAGTACGGAGGCTTTTATATAGGAAGATATGAAACTGGAATACAAGATGATATAGCAGTTATTAAAAAAATGAATGAAAATTTATCCAACCAAAGTTGGATTCAAATGTACCAAAAAACGCAAAAACTACGAGGAGAAAAAGATAATATTATAACATCTATGATATGGAGTTCTTTATGGGATTATACTATTGATTGGTTAGTAAAAACAGGAGCACAAACCTATTCTACCATATATTTATCAGACACATGGGGAAATTATACCAATTCTCAATTTGAATATTATGCGGATATAGATGGAAATACCTTAAAAAAGAATACAGGGAGTAGTAATGCAAAAACAATACCAGCAGGCAGCTCAGAATATACGAAATCAAACAATATTTATGACTTAGCGGGAAATGTAAATGAATTGACATTAGGTTGTTATGCTCAATACTTTACCTATCGAGGAGGTTCTTATGCATCATCTGCAACTGAAGAAATGTCTTGTGCCTATCGAAATTATCAAAGCATAAGCAATGAAACAATAAGAGTAGGAAGTAGAGCAATACTCTTATTAAAATAGAATTTATAAATTAAAAATAAAAAGGAGGAGTTTTTGTTAGTTAATAAAAACTAACAAATATAAAAAATGGCTAAAAAATTAAAAAAATCACAAAAAATTTTTATCCTAATAACCATAGTTATCATAATCCTAATTTTTGAAGGAATAAACATTAAAAGTTTCTCTACTGAAATTTCTTCTATAGAAGACAAAACCAAACTAGAAGACGATAGGGAAAATAAAACTAATCTAGCCACAGAGCCAGTATTTACATTATACAAACAAGATGGAGAAACATATGAACCAATTGCAGGAACAAAATTTATGATTACCGATTTAGAAGGAAATCAAGTAATTGGTACAGATGGACAAATAGTAGGAGAATTAGAAACAATCAATGGTATAGATTATTATGTACTTACAACAGATGAAAATGGATTTATCCAAACAAACCTTCCCAAAGGGATTTATAAAGCAATTGAAATATATGCTAATGAAGCATACCAGTTGGCAGAAGATGAAGAAAAAAGAACATATTATTTTGAAATCTCATCAACCACCTTAAAAAATCCAGAATGGATAAATGGTATTAATGGTTATTCTTGGAATCATATTCAATCAACAGTAATTAATAGTAATGGCGGCATAGTAGCTGCTGGTTACTTTTCAGAATATTCACCAGAAGTTACGGGAGATTTTTATGATGGTATTGACTTAAATGCAGATGGTGTTATAGATGAAATATCTCAAGGAAACAAAGATGGTATCATTATTTCTTATGATGAGGAAGGAAACTATTTATGGTCTAAAACACTTAGTGGAAAGGATGATGATGGTTTCAATAGCATAATTCAAACACAAGAAGGAGATTATATAATTGTTGGTTATACAGCAAGTCCTACTGTATATTTCGATGGAAAACTAGTAGAAGATTTATCGCAATCGAATTATGATTTAAAAAACAAAGATGGTTTTTTAATGAAAATTAGTCAAGACGGCATATATGAATGGGGAATTAGACTAGGAGGAAACAAAGAAGAAGAAATCATAAAAGTACTAGAAACCTCAACAAAACAAATTGTTGTAATAGGAAACTTTAATAGTAAAGTATATCATTTTTATGAAAATGACGCTAACCACAATATGGTAGAAAATTTACAAAATGAAGGAGAACAAAGTTCTTTTTTAGCAACCTATTCAGCAGATGGCAAATACAAATGGAGTCAAAAAATAGGAGGGGACAGTTATACAGAAATTTGTGATATAACAGAAATAGCAGGAAATTTAGCAGTTGGCATTAATTATAAAGGAACCATATTTATAGAAGAAGATCATGCTATTTCAAGTTACTTAGCAGATTACCAAGATGGAGTCATTCTAAATTACTCATTAGCAGGAAAATGGAATTGGAAATATGAAATGTATTCTGATGCTAGCAGTATGTATCCAGATAATAAATATATAAGAATTACTGCCATTACAACTACACAAGAAAATAATTTAGCAGTAGCAATAGAATGCACCAATGCAGTAAAAGGTAGAAAAAGCGACGAAGAAGAATATAGGACAATTTATACATGCCAAACAAGAGGCATTACTGCAGATGTATTTTTATTATCTAATAACGGAGAACTAATAAAAAATCTTTATGATTTAAGTGCCACAGTAGTATTTGGAGGTTATGATTGTGCAACAGTGGTTTTTAATGATATGATAACTACAACCAATAATGATATTTTACTGGGAGGCTATTATTATGCAGAAAGAGCTATTGATGTCAATAAAGATGGTTCTACAAGTGGGGAATATGATTTTCAAAGTTCCAGTAATTATAATTCCAATGGATTTGTCATTCAGATCGATTTAGAGGGAAATGTCAAATTTTCAGACTGTATGTACAGATCAAACAGAGAACTATATGCACCAAGTAATGTAACCAGTGTAAATGAAATAAATGACGAAAAAATAATAGCAGGTGGAAATTTTTACTGGGAAACAATTACAACCAAAACAATGTATAGCAGAACAACAGAAGAAGACAGAAACTATATAAATAGAATAGGAAATGTAGACAGTTTTGTATTTTTAGAAAACAAAGAAGACAAGGAAATAGAAATTCTAGAAGCAACCAACCTTACAGTAGAAAATTTCAAAAAAACATATACCATAACAACAGAAATAAAAAGCCATATAGAAGATAACAGAGAAGTGAAAGGTGGACAAATCACAGGAATATATAATCAAACAATTGATGGAATTGAATATACAGAAGAAGGCATACATTATGTTGAAACAGTAAAATATGGAGAAACTTCCAAACAAGAGATAACAATTACACCAGAGGAAGGTTATAAAATAGAAAAAATTATGATAAATGAAGAAGAATATAAAAACTTTACCACAGATGAAAACGGAAATACAACGATACCAGTATTTTCAAATGTAACGCAAAATATGCATATTACAGTAACATTTAGCAAAAAAATATTTCAGATAGAAGGATTACCCGTTACGGGAGCAAGAGAGGTAATTTTAGTAGATTTTATTTCCATGATTTTAATTTGTTTAGGAATGATAAAATTAAAAAAATTTTTTCATTCATCCAAAAATTAGATTTTCATTCATTTAATCAAGCAGGAAAAATACCTGATAAACTATGCAACCTACAAAGGGACTGTTATACCTAAAAAATATAATTAACAGAGAAATAGGAGGAAAAGTAATATAGAAAAAATTTTAAAAGTTTTACCAATCAGTTTAATTTTGTTTCTCATATTATCAATCGTAAATTTAAATCAAGCTAATAATAGTGTGAGTAGTGAGGAAGCAAAAGGAAATATAAATGTTTCCCATATAGAAGGTGGAGTAGATGTTTCTTTATATAAAATAGCATCTATGGAGTATCTAGCAGGACAACCAAAAGAAGGTTATAATTGGGAAAGTACAGTGCAAAGTTGGATGGATGAAAATTTTCCCAACTACTCTAATGCAGAAAATTTTTATCATGAAACAGAAGGCAATTCTGAGGCAGTAAAAATATTTTATGATACGCTTACAGCAGCCATAAAAGAAAATGCCATAGAGCTTTCTGCTTATGCTTCACAAAAAGCTACAGGAACAGCAACCTATCCAGTAACACCAGAAAATTTAACAGGAACTGCAAAATTTTCAGAAGTAGAAGTAGGAACTTATCTAGTTATTATTGAAAATGGATACATGGTTTATACCCCTTCAGCTGTAAATTTAATTCCAAGTTTTGAGGAAGAAACCGATCAATGGGTTATAAAAGATCAAGAAGTAATTGTAAAAGCTACTAACCCATCCATTACCAAAACAGTTACAGATGAAGAAACAAAAGTTGATAATTATAGTACAAAAGATAGCATAACTTATACCATAAAAGCAGATATTCCAACTTATTTGGAAAACAGTTTAGCTAAAAAATACTATATAAGTGATAAGATAGATCCTTCTTTAACCATAAAAGAAGATTCTCTAACAATTTTAGGATTAAACAATGGGGAAGAACCTGAATCTATAACTGGATATGAAATAACTTTTGATACAACAAGACCAGAAAGTTTAGATCCAGTCAGTTTCCTAATTAAATTCGACTATGATAAAATAAGTTCTTACGAAACAATTAAAATTGTTTATACAGCAAAACTAAATGAAAATTCCATTATAGGAACAGAAGGAAATAATAACTATGCATATTTAGATTATTCCAACAATCCATATGTAACATCAAGTATGCAAACCCAAAGTAGTGACAAAACCACTATATATACGTATGACTTAGAAATCAAATCAGTAGATCAAAACAATACAGATACCCCATTACCAGGAAGTGAATTTGTTTTAACTGATTCAGAAGGAAATGAGTTATATTTTATCAAAGAAGAGGATGGCATATATTATTTAGTTAATCCAGAAGAAGAAGGAGCAACTACCAATTTAGTAGTAGACGATGAAGGTAATTTATATTTATACGGATTAGATGAAGGAAAATACACCATAGAACAAACCAAAGCACCAGAAGGATACCAAGTTTCTTCAAAAACCTATGAAGTAGAGCTTACAGATAGTCAACCAGATGGTATTTTAGATGATAATTATACATTAATATTTCCGAATACCAAAGGATTTTTATTACCTGTAACAGGAGGAAAAGGTATCTTTACCTTAGCAAGTATAGGTATTCTATTAGTTGGTATAGGGGTAGCTTTACTCATATCAATAGCCAAAAAGAAAAAAGTAATCCAAGAGAAAAATAAATAAATAAAATAAGGATAAAACGTTTTTTATAAAGTGAGTAGGTTGCATAGTTTATCAGGTATGAAAGGAGAAAAAATAGCGTGAAACACAAGAAGTGGTTACTTTCCTTATTTTTGATAATATTTGGAATCAGTATATTTTTATATCCTAAAATCAGTAATCATTTAGAAGAAAAAAGACAAGCAGAGATTATTAAAAATTATAAAGAAACAATAACTCATACAGAAGAAGAAACAATCCATAAAGAATATGAAATAGCCAAAACTTATAATGAAAATTTAAGTAAAACATCATTCCCATATACAAATGATCAAAAAACTACCTATGAAAACATATTAAACCTATCCCAAGATGGAATTATGTCTTATATTGAAATTCCAAAAATTTCTTGCTTTTTACCAATCTATCATGGAACAAATGACCAAGTCATGAAAAAAGGAGTAGGTCATTTGGAAAGTACTTCTTTACCCATAGGAGGAGAAAATACACATTGTGTTTTAACAGGTCATTCTGGACTTTTAAGTGCAGAAATATTTACAAGATTAAGGGAGCTAAAAGTGGATGATTACTTTTATATCAATACATTAGGAGAAAAATTGAACTATCAAGTAAAGCAAATAAAAATAGTACTTCCAACAGAAACAGATGATTTAAAAATTATAGAGGGAAAGGACTTAGTGACTCTAGTTACTTGTACACCATATGGAATTAATACACATAGATTGTTAGTACAAGGGGAAAGAGTTGGAAAAGAGGATATAGAGGATATAGAGGCGGTTTTAGAAGAGGAGGTAAATGCTGAGAAAACGGAGAGTAAACAAAAGAAGAACAACAGAATATGGATTATCTATGTGGTAATCATATGCTTGATAATTTTTTCATTTTTCATGCTTAGGAAATTTTTAAGAGAGAAAGGTTTGAAAAAATAAAACACCAGCTCCTGTCACAAGAAGAAAAGCTAATGGTTAAACCAAAAAATGAAACTTAAATTTTTCAAAAGATTGATTTTTAAACTTTAGTATAGTAAAATATTAGCGTGAAAGAGAGGGAGTTTAAATGAACATTTTAGCAGTAGGAGATATAGTTGGTTCATTAGGAATACAAGAATTGCAAAAAAAACTACAAAAAGTAAAACAAGAAAAACAAGTAGACTTTACGATAGTAAATGGAGAAAATGCAGCAGAAGGAATGGGAATTACTGAAAAAAACTTTAAAGATATTTTGGACAGTGGAGCAGACTGTGTAACCATGGGAAATCATACCTGGGGAAAAAAGGAAATCTTTAAATTTATTGATCATCCAAAAATAATGAGACCAGCAAATTATCCGGAAGGTGTATGTGGAAGCGGGTATCATATTTATTCCTGTAAAAACAAAAAAATAGCTGTTATAAATGCAATAGGGCGAGCAGAAATTAATATCATGACAGACAATCCATTTACCGTAACAGAAAAAATTGTAAATAAAATAAAAGACAAAGTTGACATCATTTTATTAGATTTCCATGCAGAAGCAACGGCAGAAAAAAAGGCTATGGGATACTACTTAGATGGAAAAATAACGGCTATGTTTGGAACACACACACATGTCCAAACAGCAGATGAACAGATTTTAGAAAAAGGAACAGGTTTCATAACAGATATAGGCATGACAGGACCCAAAAATTCCATTATAGGAATGGAGAAAGAAGCAGCATTAAAAAGATTTTTGACAGGTCTTCCAGAAAAATATAAAATTGCAACAGGAGAAGCAATATTTAATAGTGTGATGTTTAGCATAAATGATGAAACTAATTTAGTAGAAAAAATTGTTAGGATTAACAATTAAGTTGTCAAGGGCTACCAATCAAGGCTTAAAATGAAACGCTCAGAACGGATATTTATATAAATTTTATTCCATTCCTCGGCTCCCGGCATACCTGAAGAGCATCTAAATATTTTTTCTAAAAACACTTGAATAAATACTATTAAATGTGCTATAATACCAAAAGTTGTAATTTTAAAAGGAGGAAATTAAAGAAAATGAAAGCTTTAAGAAAAACAAAAATTGTAGGAACAATAGGGCCAGCTAGTGAAAACAGACTAGAAGAATTATTTGAAGCAGGACTAAATGTATGTAGAATCAATTATTCACATGGAAGCTGGGACGAACAAGAAGAAAAAACCGAAAAAATAATCAAAATAAGAGAAGAAAAAGAATTACCAATACCAATGATATTAGATATGAAAGGTCCAGAAATCAGAACAGGAATGTTATATACTGGTAAAAATGCAAAAATACAATTAAAAGATGGACAAAAATTTACATTAGTAAATGAAGACATAACAGGAGACGAAGAAAAAGTATCTGTATCTTATAAAGAATTATATAAAGATGTAAAACCAGGAACCAAAATTCTAATTGATGATGGAGCAATTGAATTAAAAGTAGACGAAATAGTAGGAAAAGACATTGTATGTACAGTTGTTCATGGAAATGGACTAGGAAGTAGAAAAACAATGAACTTACCAGGAACCATCATCAGATTACCAGCACTTGCAGAAAAAGATTATGCAGATCTAAAAACTGCATGTGAACATGAATATGACTTTGTTGCTGTATCATTTGCAAGAAATGCAGATGACATCAATCAAGTAAGAAAAGTATTAGACGAAAATGGAGGAAAAGACATTCAAATTATTACAAAAGTTGAGAATGTAGAAGGTCTTTCAAACATGGAAACCATTGTTAGTTTAGCTGATGGTCAAATGATAGCACGTGGAGATATGGCTACAGAAACAGACTTTACAGAACCACCGGTTATGCAAAAGAAATTCATAAAATTATCAAACAGAGCATGTAAACCAGCTATTACAGCAACACAAATGTTAGAATCTATGACACATCAACCTCTACCTACACGCGCAGAAGCATCAGACGTAGCTAATGCTATTTATGATAGAACAAGTGCAGTTATGTTATCTGGAGAATGTGCTATGGGAGATTATCCAGTAGAATGTGTAAAAACAATGGTAAAAATAGCAAATCGAGTAGAACCAGAAATCAAATACTGGAAGAGATTTGACAATAGTAGCAATATGGATTTAACATCTTATGAAGCACAAATTGCTTATTCAGCATGTGTATCAGCAAAAACATTAGGAACAGATGCCATAGTTTGCTATACAAACACAGGAAATACAGCAAGACGTTTAGCAGGATTAGGAGCAGGATGCCCAATTCTAGCTATTACAGATAATAAAAGAACATTCCGTCAATTAGCATTAGCTTGGAATGTAACACCAATTTACGTAGAAGCTCGTGAAAACATAGACAAAACGATAGAAGCGGGAATTGAAAAATTACAAGCAAAAGAAATTTTAGAAAAAGGAGACACTATTGTAATTACAGGTGGAAGTCAAATGCTACCAGATAATACAGAAAGCAAAACAATTGGTGGAATTTTAAAAATTTAATAAAAAAATTTAGAAGCCTCGTGTAGTTGGTAAATGTTTGGAAAAATCAACTAGACGAGGTTTTGCAATTTATAACCATAACTGTTTGAGGCTTCTTGGCAAGAGTAATACATGGTAAAATGTAACACGAGAGGCAATTATTTGAAACAAATTTTTCAAAAACAGTTGTAATATTTCAAAAAAATTGATATACTACTAGTGTAAATATTTAAATTAAAGGAGGAACTAAATATGGAAGAAAATAAAAGTGAAGAAATACAAGAAGTAAAGGAAGTAGAAAACGGAAGTGATGGCATCAAAATATCAAGTGAAGTTATAGCAGTAATTGCAGGAGTAGCTGTTTCAGAAGTATCTGGTGTTTATAGCATGGCAGGCGGTTTTGCAGGAGGAATTACAGAAGTATTAAAAGGAAAGAAAAATCTAGCAAAAGGAATCAAAGTAGAAACCGAAGAAAACAAAGCAAAAATAGATGTAAACATAATTGTAGAATATGGAGCTAGAATTCCAGATGTAGCATTCGAAATTCAAAACAGAGTAAAAACAGCAGTAGAAAAAATGACAGGCTTAAAAGTAGAAGAAGTAAATGTTCATGTACAAGGAGTAAATACAGAAAGTTTAACAGAAGAACACCAAGAAGAAGGTCAAACACAAACAGAAGAAAATCAAGCAAATCAATAAACCAAAAAAGAAAGTCGCAAAAGACTTATGAGTAAGAGAAGGGAGGAAGCCATGTTAGTTGCAAAAAAACTAACATGATGCGAAACAAAAAATGAAGAAATTAGATAAAGTAATATTAGCATTATTTTCAGTAATCATTTTTTTGCAATCCATATTAATTATTTGTATGATAGCAGGATGGGTAAAAATGAGTACAGTAACAACTTTTGTAACATTAGCATTAACAGATTTTAACACATCAAAAATCATATTAGTGGTAGCAATTATATGTTTAATTGCCAGCATCAAATGCATTTTCTTTGATTCATCTAATCAAGAGAAAAAAGCACAAGGTGTATTAATGCAAAATGACAATGGAAAACTTCTAATCTCAAAACCAACCATAGAGAATATCGTTTCATCTGTTGTAAAAGGATTTGATAGTGTAGAAGAAGTTACAGTTTCAACAGAATTAGATCATTTAAACAATGTCATTATAAATGTCAATTTAGTAGTAAGTAAAGATGTTATCATAAAAGAGCTTACCTTAAATATGCAAAACAAAATAAAAGAAGCTATCAAAAAAACATCAGATTTAGAAGTAAAAGAAGTAAATGTAAAAATAAAAAATATTGCAGTTGAACCAAATGGTAAAAATATAGAGTAGATTTATAGTAAAAAGTTATTAAAATTAGAAAGGATTTTCTTATGGGAAATTTACAAGATTTTTGGAATCATTACAAAGGTGCCATAATAGGAGTAATAGTAGCTATTTTAATCTTAATTACAAGACTATATAATTTAATTGTAGCCATTATATTACTAGTAGTAGGTGCATTAGTAGGAAATTATATACAACAAAATAAAGAATATGTAAAAGATAAAATAAAAGGATTTATTGACAGAATGTAAGAGGTAAAAAATGAAACGATCTGAAATAAGAGAATTAGCATTTAAATTAATTTATAGTTTAGAAATTCAAAAAAGTGATAATTTAGAAGAGCAGATAGAATTATATGTCGAAAATAATAATATAAAAAATACAGATGCAATTGCATACATAAAAGATTGCCTACATGGAATTAATCAACATGAAGAAGAAATAAAAAAAACAATCGAAGGCTCTTTAGCAGCAGATTGGAAAATTGAGCGAATTTCTAAAATAAATTTAAGTTTATTAAAGCTTGCCATATATGAGATAAAATATAAAAATATTCCATATAAAGTTGAAATAAATGAAGTAGTTGAGCTTGCTAAAACATATGGAGAAGATACGTCAGGGAAATTTATAAATGGAGCCTTAGCTAAAGTTGTTAAAGAAATGTAAATTTATT
The DNA here is from genome assembly GCA_944390615.1 of uncultured Clostridia bacterium. Classification (GTDB taxonomy): domain Bacteria; phylum Bacillota; class Clostridia; order TANB77; family CAG-508; genus CAG-269. Next base: position 13,302 of record CALXRJ010000199.1, read on the forward strand.
AACTTTATAAGAGGAGTGTCTCAAAGATTGAAACATACAATCTTTGAGACTTCTGTACTATTAGGAAAGAACGAAAAGGGTGAAATTAAATGAATTATGAAGCAGTAGCAGTTAGTGTTTCTGATTTAAATATATATATAAAAGAAAAGATTGCAAGTGATGAAGCTTTAAATGCTGTAGTGGTAAAAGGTGAAATTTCTAATTTTAAAGCACATTATACAGGTCATTTTTATTTTACATTAAAAGATGATAAATCTTTAATAAAATGTGTCATGTTTAAAAGTTATGCAGAAAGAATAAATTTCAAGCCAAAAGATGGAATGAAAGTAATTGTTTTTGGGGGCGTTTCTGTATTTGAAAGAGATGGCATTTATCAAATCTATGTAAAAGCTATGCAAGAACAGGGAATTGGAGATTTATATGCAGCTTACGAAAAACTAAAAGCAGACTTAGAAAAAGAAGGGTTATTTGAGCAAGCCCATAAAAAGAAAATACCATTAAAACCAAAAATAATAGGGGTTTTATCATCAAAAACAGGAGCTGTTATAAGAGATATTATCAATGTATCTACAAGAAGAAATCCAAACTGTTATATTAGACTTTTACCAGTGCCAGTCCAAGGTCCAGGAGCAGCAAAAGAGATTGTAAAAGGGATACAAACCATGAATGAAAAAGAATTAGCAGATGTCATTATTTTAG
>CALXRJ010000200.1 GCA_944390615.1 uncultured Clostridia bacterium
GTTTTGTTACTATCTATTGTTAGTGCTCCTGTATACGTTGACCAACTACTGTTATTATAACTATATTGTTTGGTAAGTCCTGCTATATCTGGATAAGAAATTGTTACTGTTATGTTTTGGTTTGTCCATCCTATATCTGGTACATTGATGGTTGGTTTGGTTATATTAGTTGTTGTTATTGTCGTAATATTAGATATGGAATATCCATTTCCTAGCTTATCTTTTACTTGTGTTCTTATATCATAACTCGTATTTAATGTTAGACCAGTAAATATGTGCGTACTTGCTGTATCAGTTATCCATTCTCCCCAAACTGAATCCGAACTCTTTTTAATAGAATACTGATAAGTATTTGCGTTAATTCCACTGTTGCTATCTACTTGTTTTGGCGTAACTGTTATGGTATTCGTTGTAGCTGTTGCTGTTGGTGCTGTGTTGGTTGGCATAGTATTATCTAAATAAAATACATTCGTTCTTGTGATTGTAACATTTCCTAATGAATCTTTAGCTAATATCCATAAATACCAGTTATCCCCTGTTCCTGTATCTTTTGTTATGGTTTCTCCATTTTGAAAACTTTGTGTAAATGAGCTTTGATCTGGAGGGGTTGTGGATTGTGTCCATTGGTATTTCAAACTACTTTCATCAATTGCCACCCCCTCTTCTTCTGGTATCGTTACTGTTGTACTTTGTGATTTTTGGTAATTGGTATTTCCATTTGTTCCAAAGTTAATGGTTGGACCTTCATTGGTTAGTTTGAAAACCCCATATGCTGAAGGTGAAGCTGTATTACCTGCCTGGTCTCTTAAATTTATACCTTGTGCATGTAAATAATAGGTTCCAGAATCCTCACCTTTGCTTACTGTTGTATTTGCTGTTTTATCTCCTGTACCAGCTGTAATGATTACTGTTGTAGAAATATCATTCCAGTTTGGTTCTGCTTCACTGGTTGTCCAAGTATATTTTACAGTATAATTTCCTGCTTCTAAACCACTATTGGCATCCCCTATGGTTATGGTTCCTGTTTGTGTTTTGGCTGGTGTTTCATTACTGCTTACAGTTAGTGTTGGAGCTGTTGTTTCAATATTACTTACTGTTACTGCTTTAGATTGAGATACATTTCCTGCCCCATCTTTTACCCAAGCATAATAGGTTCCGTTTCCATATGTTTCTGTACTTGTCCATGTATTTTCAGTACTATCATTCCATGTACTTGGTTGTAAATTAGTAGTTGTAATGTTATATCCTGCTATTCCACTTCCTCCATCATCTGTTGCTGTTATTGTTATGGTTTTGTTGGTATTGCTCCAATTGGTTGAAGCTGTAGCTGCTGTCACTTGTGGTACAGTTTTGTCGATATTTTTTACTTCTATACTGTTTTTATTAATGTTTCCTGCTGCATCTTTTACATAAAAATAATAAGTTCCGTTTGTTTGTACACTATATGTTTGCATAACCTCTGCAGTAGTTCTGCTTATAGTTGTCCAACCTGATGATTCTGCTGTTAAACTACCATCTGTACTAAATTGATAAGCTACTATTCCAGATAAAGTATCTATTGCTTTTCCGGTTAAGGTAATATTATCTTTCGAAGCACTTGTCATATTTGCTTCTAAACTGTTCATATTGGGCGAATTTTTATCTATATGTCCAACGGTTAGTGATGCAACTCTTGTTGTATCTGAACCTTGCCCTGTACTATCTATACTTCTTGCATAAATGGTTTTATTACTGTCAATGGTAAGCTCTCCTGTATAAGTTTCCCATTTTTGATTATCATAACTATATTGTTTTGTTATTCCTGCTATATCTGGATAGGTAATTGTTACTGTTACATTTTGATTCGTCCATTCTGAGTCTGGTAAATTTATGATTGGTTTTGTAATATCCACTGTCGTAATGGTTTTGCTATCTGATATAGAATATCCATTTCCTACCATGTCTTTTACTTGGGTTCTTACATCATAACTTGTTCCTAATTCTAATCCGGTAAATATATGTGATGTATTAGAATCTGTTACCCATTCTCCCCAAGTGTTGTCTGTTGTCTTTTTTATAGAATATTGCCTTGTACTACTATTTATTCCACTATTAGAATCTGTTTGTGCAGCATTTACGATAATTGAATTGGTAGTTGCTGTTGCTGTTGGTGGCGTTATTGTTGGTGCTAAATTATCTAAATAAAATGCGTTGGTTCTTGTAATGGTAACATTTCCTAAAGTATCTTTGGCTAATATCCATAAATACCAGTTATTTCCTGTTCCTGTATCTTTTGTTATGGTTTCTCCATTTTGAAAACTTTGTGTAAATGAGCTTTCATCTGGAGGGGTTGTGGATTGTGTCCATTGGTATTTCAAACTACTTTCATCAATTGTAACTCCACTTTCTTCTGGTATCGTTACTGTTGTGGCTTGTGATTTTTGGTATGTTGTACTTCCATTGGTTCCAAAGTTAATGGTTGGTCCTTCATTCGTTAGAATAAATGCTCCATAGGCTGAAGGGGAATTTACATTTCCAGCTTGATCTTTTAAATTTACTGCTTGTACATGTAAATAATAAGTTCCAGAATCCTCACCTTTACTTACTGATGCAGTTCCGGTTTTAGCTCCTGCATCTACGATAATTGTTACTGTTGTGGCAATATCATTCCAGTTTGGTTCTACTTCACTTGTTGTCCATGTGTATTTTATGATATAAGTTCCCTCTTCTAGACCACTATCTGTATCTCCTATGGTTATGGTTCCTATTTGTGTTTTAGCTGGTGTTTCATTACTATTTACGCTGACCGTTGGAGGTATTGTTTCAATATTGCTTACTGTTATGGATTTTGACGCTGATACATTACCAGCTTTATCTTTCACCCAGACATAATAGGTTCCATTTGCATATGTTTGCTCACTAGTCCAACTTTCAGATGTACTAGCTATCCACTCTGTAGGCTCAATATTTGCTGTTGTAATACTATAGCCTGCTATTCCTGTTCCCCCTTCGTCTGTAGCTGTTATTGTTATTGCTTTATTAGTATTTGACCATGCTAAAGAAGTAGTCGCTGATGTTACTTGTGGTGCTGTTTTATCTATACTATTTATTTGTATACTAGTTCTATTTATGTTTCCTGCTGCATCTTTTACATAGAAATAATATGTTCCATTTCCTGACGCTTCATAAGTTTGTGTAACTTCCTCTGTTGTTCGGTTTATTGGTATCCATCCTGATGATTCTACTGTTAAATCACTATTTGTACTAAATTGGTAGGCTACAATTCCTGATAAGGTATCAATTGCTTTTCCTGTTAAAGTAATATCTTCTTTTGATGCTCCAGTATTTTCAGATGTTAAGCTATTTATTTTTGGTAAATCCTTATCTATATTCTCTACTGTTACTGTTGCAACTCTTGTACTATCTGATCCTTGATTTGTACTATCAATACTTCTTGCGTAAATTGTTTTATTACTATCAATTTCAAGTGGTCCTGTGTAAGTTTCCCAACTTTGATTATCATAGCTGTACTGTTTGGTAATTCCTGGTACATCAGGATAATTAATTGTTACTGTTACATTTTTGTTTGTCCATGCTGAATCTGGTACATGGATTACTGGTTTTGTTATATCTGTCGTAGTTATGGTTGTTGTGTTAGAAATTGAATATCCATTTCCTAAGTTGTCTTTTACTTGGGTTCTTATATCATAACTTGTTCCTAATTCTAGCCCTGTAAATGTATAACTATCGCTTGATGCTGTTATCCATTCTCCCCATTCACTATCTGATGTTTTTTTGATGGAATATTGATAAGTTGTATTATCTATCCCACTATTGTTATCTGCTTGTTTTGGCGTAACTGTTATTGTGTTTGTTGTACTTTCTACCGTTGGTGCTGTCGTACTTGGTGCTGTATTATCTAAATAAAAAGCATCTGTTCTTATTATGCTTGTATTTCCTAATTCATCTTTTGCTAATATCCACAAATACCAGTTATCGCCTGTTCCGGTGTCATTTGTTATGGTATCTCCATTTTTAAAAGATGTCGTAAATGTACTTTCATCTGGAGGTGTTGTAGATTGTGTCCATTGATATTTTAAACTACTTTCATCAATTGTAATTCCATCTTCTTCTGGTATGGTTACTGTTGTGGCTTGTGATTTTTGGTATATTGTACTTCCATTTGTTCCGAATTCTACTGTTGGTCCTTCATTTGTTAAAGCAAAGGTTCCGTAGGCTGTTGGTGAAGTTATATTTCCCGCTTGGTCTTTGATATTTAATGCTTGTACATGTAAATAATATGTTCCTGTTCCATCTCCCTTGCTAATTGCCACTGTTCCGTTTTTTGCTCCTGTCATTACATTTATGGTTGTAGTTTCCGAAATCTCATCCCAATTTGGTTCTATCTCACTAGTTGTCCAGGTATATTTTATCGTATAGGTTCCTTCCATTAATCCATTATCATCTTGTATCGTTATAGTTGCTGTTTGTATTTTAGCTGGTGTTTCATTACTGCTTACCATTATGCTTGGCCCTGTTCTATCAATATTATTTACAGTATAGGTATTTGTAACTGTATTTCCTGCTTCATCTTTTGCTGTTGCTGTTATCGTTTGTCCATCTGTTTTTACAATTATCTTGTCGTTTCCATCTCTTATATAATCTTTTCCTTCTTCTCCTGTACATGTTAATTCTCTATCTTCTGTTAATAATCCACCATAGGTTACTGTTACGGTAACATCTTGATTGGTAGTATCTGAATAATCTGGTGTTAATATTATTTGTGCATCTTGATTAGTATTAGGATTTACTGTAAATTTGTCTGATACTGTCACTGCTTCTTGGGTTGCACTTTCTACTTTTATCCATAAATAATAAGTTCCTTCTTTACAATCTGTTTTACTTACTGTTGCATTACTATTGGTTGGTTCCCAATTAGTTGGTTGGTTTTTATCACTTTCTGACCAGGCATAATAGTAGGCATAGTTTTTTCCACTTGTACTATTTTCTGTTATATTGGTAGATATTGTGGCATTTCCTGTTGTAGGCATTACATAGTTTCCACCATTTGGACTAAAACTTATTTTAGTATCAATTGGTTCCTCTTTTTTACCTATTGTTATTGTTTCTTCTATTGTTTTTTCTTCTCCATCTTTAATTCCTGTAATAGTTACTATATATGTCCCTTCTCCTGGTACAGTATAACTTTCATCTCCTTCTCCTATTACAGTTGTATCTTTTGGTATGATGTTTCCTTCTTCATCTTTTATTGTAATTTCAAAATCATCTAATTCGTCTTTGTTGGTTATATCTACTGTTATTACTACTTCTTCTGCATTATAAGCTGGATCTTCTGGATTGATTGGGTTTCCATCTTTATCATATATATTAATATCAACTGTTGGAAAAACTCCCTTTCCTATTTCAGTTTGTTCTATCTCTCCATCTTCTTTATTTACTGTAACCTCTACATCTTCTATTCTTACGATAATATGCTCATCATTTTCTGTGATTTGTGGATTATATTCGCTTAAATTATTTTCTACTTTATCTTTAAATGTTTCTGAATCAAATTTTCCTTTTTCTACATAAGTTTCTAATACTTGTAGTTGAACAAGCTCCACAATTTGTGCTTTTCTAGTCTCGTTTTTGGCTACAATCGCTTTTTGAATAATTCCGTTATCCCCTGTTAATGTTGCAATTGAAATTCCAGCCAAAATTAGCAATAAAATCACTGTTACGACTAATGCCATCAATGTTATTCCGTGTTTTTCTTTTAAATTTTTTCTCATTTTTTTCCCCCATCTTCTATATTTTATACTTTATAAAAAAAGATAGCTTAAAGAAACCTGTTTTTACAGGTTTTTTAAGCTATCTCATATATTTATTTAAATTAAAAAACGATCTATAGGTTACCCTCTCTCTCTCTCTCTCTCTCTCTCTACAGCCTCAAGGCTTATAAAG